>JAIRKB010000024.1 GCA_031260385.1 Propionibacteriaceae bacterium
ACGATCATCGCCAACGTTCGCAACTACGGCATCACCCTGCTGTCCGGCCCAGCTTTTGGCTACATCGCCAATAAGTTCAAGCCTTCAACCACGATTGCGGTTGGGTCCGGGTTGTTCATCGCCGTCTTGGCAGTCGTACGCTTCCTACCGACCGGCACCGGTATGGTGGTCGTGGCGGCCTGCTTGGTCATCTTGCTCGGCTTCATCGCCAACGGCTCCTTTGGCGTCGTCTCCGCTCAGCTCACCGAAGGTAAGGTGCCGCTGCACTACTTTGGTGCCGCCACCGGTCTGCTATCGATCATCGGCTTCCTGCCCGACACCTTCTCTTCGATCTGGTTTGGTCGGATCATGGACGCCAGCGCCAATGCGGAAGGGGTCGTCGCGGCGAGTGCCTTCCACACGATCTTCTACATCCTGATGATCTCGGCTGCCCTGGCGGCTTTCTTCTCGATCGTGCTCTACGTCTACATCCGTCGTAACCAGAACAAGCTAGACACCGTCGATGACAAGGGCTACACCCCTGAACCGATCTGAAGGGATTTCGTGACCATTAGCAACAAACTACCGGTCCTGGAGTTGATCTCGGCGCAGATGCGAACCGTGCTCGCGAAGTCGGCCGAGTTAGCTCCCGGTGCCTACGACACCGCCGGTGGATTCGAGTCGATGCGAGCCAACTACATCCTGGAGCGCCACTATTGGAATGAGGGCGGCCCAGTGATGGAAGAGACTAGGGATTGTGTGATCGTCACCCAAGCGGGAAACGTCCCGTTACGGTTCCACGTCCCTACCTCTTCGAACTCGCAGCCGAAATCGATAATCGTCTATCTCCATGGCGGCGGGTGGGTGCTCGGGAACCTCGACACCCACGACCGCATCATGCGTCTGCTCGCCGATTTCACCGGTTCGGTGGTCGTCGGGGTGGACTATGCGCTCTCACCGGAAGCGAAGTTCCCACTCGCCGTTCATCAGGGGGCGGAAGTGGTTCGCCACTTGCACCACCACGGCGCCCAATACAACCTCAATCCCGATCGGATCGGACTAGTCGGCGATTCCGCTGGAGCGACCTTGTGTCTCGCCGCCTACCTCTATCTTCGTGATGAGGTTGACGGTGCCGGATATATCCGTGGGCTCGGGCTCTACTATGGCTTGTACGGTTTGCGCGACTCCACTTCGATACGCCTCCTGGGCGGCGAGTGGGATGGATTAACCGAAGCCGATCTCGCTTATTACCTGGATTGCTATCTATCGGAACCTGAGGATGCCCGCAGCCCGTACGTCGATTGCTTGAACGCCGACCTGAGCCGGGTCCCCCCGACCTTCATCGCTGCCGCAGAATTTGATCCGCTGCGCGATGACTCGGCGGCGCTAGCCGCCATGCTCGGTCGTCACGACCAAATTCACCGGCATGTCACCTACCCTGGTGTCCTCCATGCCTTCCTCCACAACTCGCGCCATCTGCCCCAAGCGATGGACGCCATCCGCGACGGCGCTGCCTACCTGCGCGATGCCCTTGATCAACCCCTCCCCCTCAACCAAACCTATTAGGAGCAATAATGGATTTCCGTCTAAATGATGAACAGCAATTGCTGGTCGAAAACGTCCGTACCTTGATGAAGAGCGAAAACTGGGACGCCTACTTTGCCGAGTGCGATGCCAAGCATCAATATCCTGAGCGGTGGGTCAAAGCCTTGTGTGACCTGGGGTTCGACCTCATCATGTTGCCGGAAGAACATGGCGGCCTCGATCTCGGTCTGGTCACCCTAGCGGCGGTCTATGAGGAACTCGGTCGCCTGGGTGCGCCCACCTATGTGCTCTATCAACTACCTTGCTTCGACACGATCCTGCGTGAGGGCACCCCGGAACAGATCGAGAAGATCCTCGCCTATGTCGGGACGGGCAAGCAGATCTGGAATAGCGCCTGTACGGAGCCGGGGGCCGGGTCCGACGTTGGCTCCCTCCAAACCAATTACACCCGGCGCGCCGGCAAGATCTATCTCAACGGTCACAAGACCTTCATCACCTCTTCGGCCCACGTGCCCTACCTGGTGATCATGGCGCGAGATAGCGAGTCCCCAGACACCTTCACCGAGTTCCTGCTCGACATGTCCTTGCCAGGAATCAAGGTCGAGCCGCTCGAAAAGCTCGGCTTGCGGATGGACTCTTGCTCCGATGTCTATCTTGACAACGTCGAACTCGACGAATCTGACATCTTTGGCACCGAAGGTAACGGCTTCAGGCGCGGGGTGAAAGACTTCGATCTCGAACGCTTCCTGGTCGCCGCTTGCGATTATGGCTGGGCCCTATGCGCGTTCGAGGATGCCGCCCGCTATGCCAACGTCCGGGTCCAGTTCTCCAAGCCAATCGGTCGCTTCCAGCTCAACCAGTTGAAGTTCGCTGAGATGGCGGTGCGGATTAATGCCATGAAGAACATGATCTATGAAACCGCCTGGTCGTACGATCAAGGCGAGATGACCTCGGCCCAAGCCGCGATGTGCAAGTATTTCTGCCCGACGACCGCCGCCGAGGTGGTCGACCGCGCGATGCAGGTCATGGGTGGGATCTCGGTCGCTGGTGACCATCGGGTCCAGCGCATCTGGCGCGACCTGCGGGTCGAGCGGATCAGTGGTGGGACCGACGAGATGATGGTCCTCACCCTGGCCAAGGGTGTTCTCCGTCAGTACGCCGTCTAGGGAGGTCGCGATGAGTCTTCCCACCCAAAAACCGTCTTTTGGCACCCTCGACGGGGTCAAGATTGTCTACTCGGCGATGGAACTCGCCGTGCCCAAGGCCTGCTGCCTGATGGCGGATTGGGGCGCTGATGTCACCTGGATCGAGAACACCGCGGCCGGCGACACCATTCGCGACACTGCCTGGGTCAAACAAGCGGAGCGTCGCAACCAGCGCAGCCTGGCCTTGGACTATTTCCGCGAGGAGGGTAAGGAAATCCTGCTGAAACTAGTTGAAGACGCCGATATCTTCATCGAGTCTAGTAAGGGCGGCACCTTCGCCCGGCGCGGGATCACCGATGAGGCGCTGTGGGCTCGCAACCCCAAGCTGATCATCGTCCACGTCTCCGGGTTCGGCCAGGTTGGCTTACCGGATATGGTCTCCCGCGCGGCCTATGACCTCACGGTGATGGCCTATAGCGGTTATATGTCCCAAAACGGCACCCCGGAGCAACCAATGAATCCGGGGCCTTATGCCGGTGACTACTTCAACACCTTGATGATTGTCTCGGCCTCGTTGGCCGCGCTCTATCGTCGAACGGTCAGTGGTGAAGGTGAGAGTGTCGATCTCGCGATGTACGAGACGTTGCTGGCGATTGGGCAGTATTACCTGGTCGATTACCTCAACGCCGGGATTATCTGGCCGCGCCCGGGAGCCCGCAACCAAAACCTCTGTGCGATCGGTGAATACCGTTGCGTCGACGGGTTTATTGGGCTGACTGTCTATGGCGTGGCCCAGAATAAATACCTGCTCGAAACGATCGGCTTAGGCCATCTGTGGGGCACCAAAGATTACCCTGAGGATTGCTCGGCGTTATGGCTGTCTAGCCCGGCTGCCGCTGAGATCGAAGCCAAACTCGAAGAATATCTATCGACCCGCCAGGTCAAGGAGGTAGAAGCGGACTTCTCCGCCCATCGCATCGCCGCCCAAAAGGTGATGGAGTTCCCCGACTTGGTTGCCGAAGAACATCTCAGCGCCCGTGGGGTCTGGCAGAACTGGGCCACCGCCGACGGGTCCGAGTTCAAGGGCTTGGGAATCTTCCCCAAGTTCGAACGCTCGCCCGGTCAGATGTGGCGTCCGATGCCCGATCAGGGATACGACACCACTGATGTCTTGCGTCGGGCGGGCTATACCGCCGAGCGCATCCAACAACTCATTGATTCCGGTGTCGTCAAACAGGCGCCACTAGGTTCCCCTAACAATCAGTCCAATCCTCAGGAGAAAGAATGAAAATTGTCGCATGCTTCAAGGTCGCCCCTGAAGCCGAAGACATCCAGGCCCGCCCGGACCGCACCCTCAACTTCGATCGTGCCCAATGGAAGATCGGCACCTACGATTTGAACGCTATTGAAGCCGCTCGTCAACTCGGTGATCTCACCGGTGGGGCCGCAGTCGGGTTGAGCGCTGGTGACTCCGAGCTGACTAACGCCAAGCTGGCCAAGGATGCCTTGTCGCGTGGTCTCGACGAGTTGGCGATCATCATCGACGACGCCCTCCCCCAAGCGGAGAGCTATCAGACCGCGACGGTGCTCGCGAAAGCGATCACCGATCTCGGCGCGGTCGATCTGGTCATCCTCGGGGCTGGGTCCTCGGATGCCTATACCCAGCAGGTTGGCAACCAACTTGGCGCGATTCTTGGTTGGGCTACCCTCAACGCCATCGACTCGATCGCGCCCCAAGGTGATCAACTAATCGTCGAACGCCTCATTGAAACTGGCGTTCAGGTGATCCAAGTTAGCTTGCCAGCGGTCTTATCCGTCACCGCGGGGATCAACACCCCCCGGATCGCCGGGATGAAAGACATCCTGGCGGCCGGTAAGAAACCGATCACCACGCTCGATGGGGGCGCCTTGGGCCCCGCCACCGCCACGGTGGTCTCCCAGTTAGCCCCCGAACAGGTCGAACGTAAGAACATCATCATCGCGGGATCGGCTGCCGAGGCAGCGAGCGAACTCGCCGGCCTCTTGAAAACCATCTGAGGAGTGTTATGAATACTTGGGTTGTTACACACGATACCGCGGTCGCCACTGACCTGATCGCGGGGGCTCGGGCCCTCGCCTCATCGGTTAATGCCATCAGCCTCGGCGCCGAGGCCGCCCCCGGCGCCGATTTGACGCTGGTCGCCCCCGCCCCCGCCGCTGACGAACTATTGGAAGGCTACGCCGCCGCGATTGCCGAGGAACTGACGGCCCGCCAGGCTCAAGTCGTACTATTTGGCGCTGATATCCAATCGCGACTGTTGGCCGGTTTGGTGGCCTCGCGATTGCAGACCTCGGTTCGCAATATCACCGGCGCAGCGCCCGATTGGGCGACCATCACCCGGACTGTCTACGGCGGCCTCGCGGTAGCAACCGACGCCATCGGGGCGGCGACCGTCGTCTTGGTTGTCGGGCCAGGCGCGCTCGGTGAGGCCAGTGCGCCTGGGGTGCTCGGTGAGGTGAAAGCCTGGGCGGCGGCATCTGCTAGCCCCGGCCTTCAGGTGGTTGAAACCCGGTCCAAGACCCAACAGGTCGTCAACCTGGCCGCCGCTAAACGGGTGGTCGGGGTCGGACGCGGGTTTGGCGCCGAAGCCGATCTGGGATTAGCCCGCGATCTGGGGGCAAAACTAGATGCCGAGGTGGCGTGTTCCCGTCCGATCGCTGAAGGCGAGCACTGGCTGCCGGTGGAACGCTATCTCGGGGTGTCCGGCGCGGTGATCCGCCCCGACCTCTATCTGGCGGTCGGCATCTCCGGCCAGGTCCAACACCTGGTGGGGATCAACCGCTCGAAGGTGATCGTCGCGATTAACAAAGACAAGAATGCGCCGATCTTCGCCGCCGCCGATTACGGCATCGTTGGTGATTTGTACGAGGTGCTGCCAGCGCTCATCGCAGCCCTATAGGAAATAAGGAGGCCGGTCCATGGTTGACATTGTCGGTTCGCTGACTCTCGGTAAGGTCTGGGATCTAACGGTCGCCCAACATGCCGACCGGACCTTCCTCGTCTTTTTGAACCAAGCCGGGCAGCGGTCCGAGTACACCTATCGGCAATTTGGCGATACGGTCACTCGGACCGCCCTCGGCTTGCGCGCCCTCGAGATTGGGCGCGGCACCGTCGTGGTGATGCAGCTGGAGAATAGCCCCGAGTTCATCGCCTGCTTGTTGGCCCTCGCCAAGGTTGGCGCAATCGCCGTCCCCCTCGGGCCGAAGACCCCACCGGCAGAAGCCCTTGGGCTAATCCAAAGCTGCCAAGCGGACTGGGGAATCGTCGAATCAAAGGATCTGGCGGCCTACAACCAGTTACGTCTGAAAAACGGGGTCCTGCCAGGTGGAGTCTTCGCTCCCCCCCGGTTGAGCGAAGAACCGTTTACGCCACCCCCCACTGCCCCACCGCTAGTCGATCAGCCCTTGAGCAGTGACGCCCTTGCGGAGATCCTGTTCACCTCCGGAACGACCTCGGCACCAAAAGGGGTCATGATCACCCATGCCAATCTGGTCTATTCCGGACACTACGCGATCTGGCAGACCTCCATGCGGGCCGATGACCGGGTTTACACCACCATGCCGGCTTGCCACTCCAACTTCCAACTCGTTGCCCTCACCGGGGTGATCGTGGCGGGGGCAACCCTCGTACTAGCGGCCCGTTATCGAGCGCACTGTTTCTTCGAAGACGCCCGCCGGGAGAAGGCGACGATCACCCAGCTAACCGCGATGATGGTCCGTACCCTCCTGCTGCAGCCCCCCACCGAACAGGACTGTGACCACCAAATCCGGGAAACCCTCTATTTCATGCCGATCTCCGATGACGACAAGGTGGCCTTCGAAAACCGGTTCGGGGTTCGTCTGTTGAACTCCTACGGCTCCACCGAATCGATCTGCTGGGTGGTCACCGACCCACCCCAAGGCGAACGACGCTGGCCAGCCGTCGGGCGAGCCGGTCTTGGTTATGAGGTAGCGATCATGGGCGCCGCCGCCGAACCACTCGGACCAGGCCAGGTGGGAGAATTCTGGGTCAAGGGCATCCCCGGCCGGACCCTCATGGCGGGCTACCTAAACAATCCGGAGGCCACCGCCGCCACCCTCCGCGAGGATGGCTGGCTCCGGACCTCTGACCTAGGTTATTACGACGACGACGGCTGGTTCTTCTTCGTTGACCGCGCCCGCAATGTCATCAAACGCTCCGGCGAGAATATCTCGACCGGCGAGGTGGAAGCGGTCCTCGACGCCCATCCGGCGGTCTGCCAATCAGCGGTGATCGGCATCCCCGACCCCCTGCGCGACCAAGCCGTCAAGGCTTTCATCCAACTCGTCCCCGGTGCTCTCCTCGAGGCCGGGGAACTCCAGGCTTACTGTCGAGACCGCCTAGCCCCCTTCAAAGTCCCCGAAGTCATCGAGTTCGTCGCCGAACTACCCCGGACTACCTCCATGAAGGTCGCCAAATGGTGCCTTGAACCAGATAAGTCCCCTTTGGTAACCCCCCAATAAACCGAAAGGATCAACAATGGGAAATATCAACACCAGCATGGTCGGCCAAACCTTTGGCCCCTTTGTCCGGGAGTACACCTTCCGGGATCTGGAACTGTTCGCCTTGGGCTGCGGCGCCGGGCTAGACGGCAAGCAAGACCTCATCTATCTCAATGAACACGACGAACGGGACCCATCTTTGAAGGTTTTGCCGATGTTTGGGGCGATGTTGATTGTCGATTCGGCGGTCACCCGGACGATCGACTACGGCTATAACTACGCCGGCTCGCTGCATTGGGGTTTCGATATTCGTTTCCACCAGCCGATCACCAAGCTAACCGATCGGGTGGAAACCCTTGTACGCCTAGAAGGGTTGTACGATCGGGGCGAAGGCCGGGGGCTACTCGCCCAACATATCGGCGACACCTATGACTCTGATGGCCTGAAGCTATTCACCAAC
>JAIRKB010000046.1 GCA_031260385.1 Propionibacteriaceae bacterium
ATTTCAGGTATAGGTCGATGATGGCTTGGTTGTAACTCAAAATCCCCTGATCGACCAGAATCTGGGTTGGTTGGGCGTTGGCACCGATGATCGCCCGCTCTCGGCTCAGTCCAACTTGTTCATAAAACTCTCGCCGCGTTCGTACGGACGCTTCGGCGCACTGGTCATCATTGAGAGCCCGGAACAGTTCTTTGATGAACCAAGTTTGGTAGTCGGGAGGATAGTCACTCCACGTGCCACCCAGAACAATCAGCTCGATTTTGTCGGTTGTATGTCCCATCGCTTGGAGCATGGTCAGACGAGATCGCACCTGAAGATAAGGATCAAAGTAGTTCTGTTCCGCCCGTTGACAAGCTGGCTCATCCCTCAAGTAACTTCGTGGCATCGTGACGTCACTCGGGCAGTAGACACAGTCATTTGTACAACGCCAAGGCTTGGTGATAACCGTGATCGTAGCCACACCAGAGGCATTGCGACGTGGTTTCATCTGAAGGGTTTGGATGAGCCGACGTTCCAGACCCGGGTCGACGTTCCAAGTCCGCCACTGTTCGGGATCAGCGCGTTTCGCATCGAAGTAGAAGCGTAAAAGCCACTTCTTGGCATAGTGCTTCTCACCAGGCGGTAAGGCCTTGTTATGACGATTGATGATCGCGATCACCGCCTCGCGGCTGAGAACCTCATTAGCCGAAAGCGCCCGAAGATCGTTGATGATGTCGAGAAGGAGCCATTCCACAGTGAAACAAAGTATACGTCGTCGATAGCGCCTCGCCGTAAACCGAGGCCTAACCCGTAGACTGCCTAAGTGGACACCGAAACTGCGATGAGACTCGCCGCCTTGACGAGCGAGTTCTACGTTCAAAGAGCCGCCTCGTTTTCCGCCACTCGCGATCACCCCTGGCCTGGCTGGAAGACCTGCCTGCCGTACATCGAGAACCTCATCCACGCCGAAGGTCCAGCTTACCCGCCATCGCAAAGCTCGCATCGGGTGCTGGACCTAGCCTGCGGAAACCTCCGCTTCTTCGACTACCTTCACGAACGTTTTCCGGCGGTGTCATGGACCTACCACGGGATCGACAATGCGGAAGCCATGGTGCCCGCCGGGGGGCAGATCCAGACTCTCGACATCATGTCAGCATTATTTCGCGGCGACCTGGCATCCCAGCTGCCCACCGCGCCAGTTGATCTGAGTGTCTGTTTCGCCTTCCTCCACCACGTCCCCCTCCAAGATCTACGGCGTCAGGTCGTCCAGACCCTGGTCAACCAAGGCCGCCCGGGCGGACTAGTGATCTTCACCGCCTGGCAGTTCGCCCGAGATCCCGTACGAAAAGCCAAAGCCGAAGCCACAACCTCCCGCGCCGCCGAGCGCCTTGCCTTGACCGGGCTAAGTGAAGGCGACTACCTACTGGGATGGCAAAACAACGATGACGCCCTCCGCTACTGCCATTCGCTTTCCGACCCCGAAATCGACGACATCATCTCCGCCGTCGCCAGCCAAGCCCAACCAATCTCCCGATTCCGCGCCGACGGAAAAACCAACACCCTAAACACTTACGTCATCCTGCAGGTGAACTGAAAGGGGTCTGCCCCCTTCTGGCCATCCCCTCGTTAATATAGAGCCATACTGAACACGTCGATTACCATGGCAACGACAAAAACCAGAACTGGCAGCACGATTCCAGTGATGGCGAATCCTAAAGCACGCTCACTTCTAGCCATCGCGACAACGGCACAACCCACACAGGGCATGCCTGGGAGGACGACAATCATCAGGTCATCCATGTTTATGGATCCATAACCCATCCAACCAGAGATAATCAAGACGCCGAGGATAGCGCTCAAAGTGCCCAGCGCAAAGCTAATGATCCCCAAAACGGGGAATTTCTTGGCGTTTGAAGGTCTGCCATAACCAGGCGCCCCTGGAGGATAAGGTGAAACATATCGCGGTTGAGCGAACGGTGGCGGTGGATCGCTGGGACTTGGTGGTGCTTGCCTATCGTGAAAACTCAAAATGTAACCTTAGAACCGGGAAACCTACTAACATCTAGTTCCTTCACAGTCATCCCCGTGCCCCGAGCGGGACAGGCACTGCACCAAACCAAAAGATCCCGATCACAATTCTATTGCACTAACTGGAGGATTCGATCATGGTCGGGTGAGCCAAGGGGACACTTTCTTGTGGTACCACAGGTCCACCCATTCCAGATTCAGTGCTCCGGTGTCTGGTGTTTGTGTCACGGGGTTGCTAGGCGATCGTCTGACCCAGCCAGTCCAGATATTTGCGACTTCCGCCGGTGATGGGTAGGACAATGGCTTCGGGTGTGTCATAGGAGTGTTCGGCGATTATGGCCTCGACAAGCGCCGCCGAGTGGCTTTGAGTGGTTTTGAAGAGCAGTAGGGTCTCGTCTGAGTTCACTACTTTGTCATCCCACATGTACGTACTGGTGATTGGGATGGTCTGAACACACCCCGCCAAGCGGGTTGATACTGCCATTGACGCCAGCCTGCTTGCCTCGTCTTTCGAGCCGGTCGCCGAAAGAACAACAACATATTCGTCGTTCATTTCCGTGATCCCTGGCGGCGGCAATTCCCAGGGTTGCTCGGTGTCTGGTGACACATAGCCATCTAGTGTGGGGTCTTTGCCTGAGCGAAGATCCGTTAGCAGGCGCTCGAGCCTGATTGCGGTTGCCGTACGGCAGTAGATCTCGGTTGGTTGTCCTTGCCAAACCACCTCAAGCGCGGCGTAGAAACGACCACCCCGAGTCAACGTTACCGACAGATCGGGGTCGATAAGGATAGACCCGCTCGCGCCCGAGCTTTCCCTGGTGCCGGTCTCTAATTCGAAGCCCGTCCAAATGACGCGCTCGCGATAGACCCGTACCCGCGCTGCCACTCCAGTCAACCACGGCAGCTGCGTTATGCGCGCCACGAACTCCATCAAGACGGCGTCCTCGGGGTCTAGGGGGTAGTTAGTGTAGGAACCTGCCATGATTCAAGCTTAGCGTCATGACACAGTTGCCTTGCTGCCCGCCATTTCGTAGAGCCGGTGGACCTCGTCGACTAGTGAGGTACGGAACCCCGGACGGTCGATGGTACGAGAGAGGGTGGCGGCGGGCAGAAATCGCCCCAACAGAGCGGAAAACTCACTCCCATTGACGATGTTAGCTAGATCACGAAGCCGAGATAAGCCGTTACGAAATGAATCATGGGCCTGATAGTCAACCAGCTTACGCGCCAAGAGGTCTGCGAGGCGATCCTGCTCGAAGCCCGGCAGCAGCGCCAGCCACCGCATATCCCACAGGTCACGATAGCGAATAAACCGTGAGGTGATGAAAGCCTTCAGTTTGTCGGCACAGACTTCTTCAGGACTCTCAGTGATGACCAGAACTTGGCTGAACGAAGCAAGCAGTTCGGGGAAATTCACTCTCAGTGGGCGTACCTGTCTGGTATGTGCGGGCACATTTGCCACTTGAATCGAGATTCATCGTCACCTGATCCACGTTTGAGGCATGACTCAGGGCCAGAGCGCGGAAGGATTGCTTTTCGGCCATTTCAAACTCCTTGGTCCACAAGATCAATATTACGGTGAACGCGGCGCAGCCCCGACAAAGCGTACGATTCGGTGGCAATCGGGATGGCATGGTCTGGCCGTTCAACAGTATTAGCGGAGATTTCTGCCGCCCCAGCTTCGGTGTGGGTAAACTCAATAACTCCAAATCGGGTGCGGAACACACCTTTGCGGCCCGTTGTAGCCAACGTCAGCCGGTCAATGGGAACCTGCGAGATACGCCCCCACTGCGAAAGCGCTGACTCATAGGCGTACTTTGTCATCTCGCGCACCGTCAGAAACGTCCCCCTGGTTCACCCTGGTTCACCATGGCTTGTCGGGAGGTTGATGGCTTTTAGCGGATGGATTAGGGTGGGAAACATGAGTGGGGCAAGCTTCGAGCATCATCGGTTCACACGTGCGGATTGTGAGATTCACTATTGGTTCCGAGCTGGCATGGGAGACAAGGTCATCGTGTTCCTCCACGGCGCTAACGTCGACCATCGCATGTGGGATCCTCAGGTGGACACGATTGCCGATGAGTTCAACTTGGTGGTGTGGGATGCCCGTGGGCATGGCCAGTCAGCGCTGTCTAGTGGTCAGAAGTTTACCTTCGCCGATCTGATTCCCGATCTACTGAAGCTCTATGAGGTCTGCGGGATCACCAAGGCGACGCTCATTGGGCAGTCGATGGGCGGGAACCTGGCTCAGGAAATGGCATATTATCACCCAGATCTGGTGGAAAGTCTCGTTTTGATCGGCTGTACGAAAAACACAGGCAGTCTCACTCGGATGGAGAAAATCTTGCTGTCTGTCGCGAAGCCGCTTCTCTATTGCCACCCCTGGAAGACGCTGGTCAAGCAAAGCGCCGAGGCTTGCGCCAACCGTAATGATGTTCGCCGCTATGTCACCGACTGCTTCACCAGCATGGACAAGGAGACCTTTATTGAGGCGATCATGTCGGTCACGACCTGCCTCCACGAAGATGCGGCCTACCGCTTCCCCTGTCCAGCCCTGCTTCTCTGTGGCAGCGACGACACCACCGGCAACATTAGGAAGATTGCCCAACCCTGGGCCGAAAGCGACCCCAACTGCACATTCCACATGATCGAAAACGCTGGTCATAACGCGAATCAAGACGCCCCAGAAATCGTGAACCCCTTGATACAACAGTTCCTTGGTGTTCCCCCCCTTCCTTGACGATGACCCCGCGCGCAGCAATACCAGCGTGCTAATGATCGCTTACTCAATTCGGGAAAGGTATCAACCTTGCGATACTGCTGGTAGTGATGCCTCAACTCTTGATCGAAGCCATTTCCGAGAACAGTATGTGAACGGTCGGCCAGGAGTCGGCTTGTCTCAGTCTGCCTTCCGCAACAATCTTGTCTAGTTTCTTTTCCAGCTTACTCTTCGCATAGGAAACCCCCGTTTTCTCTGACCCATCAACTTCAAAGAACTTGTCAACCCGACGGGCCAGTTTGCGTACGGCCTTCTCGTATGTCTTTGCGTGAACATCAAGCCTAAGGTCGTGGTAATGCTCGGTGTAGACATCGCCAATTAGGTATCTGATCTTTTCATTATGGTCCCAATGCTCGCACTGGTGCACATGAGCACCGGCCTCCAGCGCGACAACTGTCCCAGCCCGGTCATCGTACACCGTTACCTCAGGCACATATCCATCCGTCTGCCACAGCCAGAACATACTGTCTTGCCAGTGCTCGTCACCGGGACGTGTGTGCCCAACACTTCTAGTCCAGAACACAGGATGACACCCGAGCCACTGAAACGCGTTGTAGAACGTTGGGTTCCTTCGCCAACACCGGTCGAACTCCAGGAACTGAGCCCAAGCACTCTCGAGGACTCGTACGCGGTCAGCGTCTGTGAAGGACAACAGCATCCTCATATTCCCAGTTCCATCGTCAACTGGTACGAACACACTGCGCATCGCCGATATCCCACGCTTATGCGAATACCGCTTCCGCACCCCTTTGGAAAATGTCACATCGGCGCCATCTCCCCCAACCATGTCATATCCGCGCTCAATCTCCTGTGGTAACGGCGAGGTGCTGCCATCTGGATGCTGAGCCACAAGGCCACGAGGGGCCTCACCCAGTTGCGGTCCCAGCTTGATACGTATCGCGGGTTTGGTCTCGGGTAAAACCACATCAAGCCAAGCCGGAACGTTAAAGCGCTGTCCGGTCTTCATACTCCAAGCGTAGTGCACCTTATGGCTAATTAAGCGGATCGCCTTCTGGGGCGAAAGCGAACGCCGCTTCAAGGTCCTGCCCACCGTAGAACACTGAGATTATCGTGACCTGGAGGGTATCATCGCTTACGACGAACGCAATATCGACGCGTTTGCGATAACTGATCAGACGCACCCCAGGTCGAAGATCATTTCGCTGTACTCCACGATGTGGAAACGTATCTAGATCAAGACAGTGATCAACGATTGCATCCACATACTGTTCAGCAATGCTAGGGCTCGCTGTAGAGGCGATGTACCGCTGGATTGCTTCTAGTTGCTCACTGGCTGTCTGGGCGAAAATGACTGTGTATTTCATACAGTCACAGCCCGCTGAGCGCGCAGCCGCTCGCGTACCTCGTCGACGGTTAGGGTCATCTCCTGACCAGCAATCACCCGATCATAGGTTGGCCCTACGACCTCGTTCAACCACCGCTCGACTGCGCGGTCCCGCGCCAATAGGGCGCGAAGGCCATCGCGAACAACCTCGCTATCAGACGCATACTCGCCAGAGGCGACCTTTCCCTCGACCACTGCTGCCATCTCCAGCGGTAAGGTGATGCTCATCTGTTTCGTACTCCGCATCGCCACTCCGATCTAGTAGGACTCAATCCTACCAGATAACGTGAGCCAAGCTGATAACATGAGCCAAGGGGACACTTTTCTGGTGGTACCGGAGGTCCACCCATTCCACGTAGTCACAAGGTGTATTTTGTTATACTGCGCACCGCTAGAAACGTCCCCCTGGTTCGAAACGTCCCTAACACCTATTTTGCCAGTCAGAGGTGGTCCAATTAGTCAAAGACACAAACGACCCTCGTTTGTCCGCTACGCGGGCAGAACTGGGAGACTTCTCGCCCGATCACGCTGAGCTTGTCGCGCTGCCGAAAGGGTTTGATGGAAACTGCTGTGCCGGTTCTGGTCAAGATTAAGTGGAAGGGCGCAGCCGGAAATGAGCTTTGCCTCAATGAGCCAGGGTGTCGGGTCGACATACCAGCACACTCGTGCATGATCGGCCATCCATTCTGATAGTGCAGCCTCTCCATCCCCGAATGTTAGGCGCTCGGTCTTGCCGACTCGACGAAGTTGTATGCCAAGCTCATCCGCCAAGAGCGAACCGAGTGTCAAGCGCAGGGTAGAACCCGAGGCGTTACCGCGAAAGTGGTTGCGAATGCGTTTTCGAATTGTCTGAGCACTCGGGCGAGAATCGCTCGGTCGTAGGGCTCTGGGCGCGATGCCAACATAGAGCATATATCCGGACTCGATTCGATGAACGCTGTCGATGGGCACTCCTGTGGGTGGTAGGTCAAAGTACCACGCATAAACACCTGGCCTATCGGGCACAGGAGACGGGTTCGCCAGTGCCTCAGCGCGTGAGGCTATGTGGAGCGGCGCCAGCAATGCTTCCCCGCGATGGCCAATCACTGCACTTCGCTCCCGAACCCCTCGTTGGTCCGCCAGGCACCCTTCTTGTCCGAGCCTTCGCGGTAGACGATACCCTTGTCCTTCAGCGCGCGGAGCCGGGTGACAATGGTTTTCCTGCTGACCGCTAGACGTTCAGCCATGGCGGACTGCGTCATGGCCGGAATCTCCGCGATGAGGCGAAGAACATCCGCCTCGCCTTCTGTAACCTTTTCTGTAACCTTTTCTGTCACCCCTAAGGTGACAGAACGGGTCAATGGGATGATCGTGGTGAACACGTCCCCCTCAATCAACTCCGGCTCCTGCCCAGAGTAGATGCGGGTATAACGGTACAGGTTCCGCACACCCGACCCGAGCGTGTCAGCAAAACCAGCGTTTACGAAAAACGCGGCGATCAGCGGGTTTTTGGATCCGGCTTGAAATTCGAAGGATCGATAGGCCCGACTCGCACGGGCCGGTTCCAGTTCTCCGTCACCAACCGGTCCCGTTCAATCGTCAAGCGCGCAGGCATCGAACTGGCGAACTCCTGATGTGACAACAGATTCGATATGACCTCGAATGCGATGTGATCACGCACCCCGCTGCGCTGGCCATCCACGACGAAAAACCGGTCTAAAGTGTGCTTGGCAATGAACCCCATGATCTGGCCAAACGCCTCCAACAAGTTACATCGGATCATCAAACGGTCGTCGTACCGGTCCAAGTCCTCCCGCCGTAGCACACAGTCAACGAAATAACCGGGCACGCAAGACAGGATCAACCGCTCTGACCCGAACAGCAGCACTCCGGCCATGTTGATGCCCTCCACACCGCTGATCGGGTCGTGCTCCCACAATCCGGCGCTGCGGAG
>JAIRKB010000079.1 GCA_031260385.1 Propionibacteriaceae bacterium
TATCGGAGTTAGCCCTCGGCTGGTGCACCTACGGGGTCGGCGACCAGATGAGTCACTACAACGTTAACGCCGGAGTGCCGAAGACCCTGGTCAGGGCGATGATCGCCTGGGTGATTGCCGAAAAACTATTCGATGACGAGACCAGCCAGACGCTCGCCGGGATTCTAAACCAGCCGAGCACCCCAGAGCTAGTCCCATCCGGCCATGGACAGTCCGCTAGGTCGACAGAAGAGCAAATCGGCCCGTACGAACTTCACGACTTTTTCCT
Organism: Propionibacteriaceae bacterium; assembly: GCA_031260385.1. Lineage (GTDB taxonomy): Bacteria > Actinomycetota > Actinomycetes > Propionibacteriales > Propionibacteriaceae > WQYJ01. The sequence goes on from JAIRKB010000079.1 coordinate 269, forward strand.
CTATCACTTAGTTTTCCGCGGTATTAGCCCAAGTCAAACCGCGTATTTAGCTTACCAAGCGTTCGGAGAATCGCCCGAGGCTCCCCGAACGCTATCACCAGATTCGCCGAGCGAGGTAAACTATAGTCTCGCGGAGGTTCGGGGTTGGTTAGAGTTCTTCCTGAAGCGCTTTTTTTCCAGCCAGTTCAAGCGGTCAGCCGCGCCGAACGGGCCGATGATCACGCAGGGAGGTAGCCTTAGTCCACGGGGCGCCTGGCAGATGCCTTCCGACGTTTCCGCGGCGGTGTGGTTAGCTGAGCTCAGCGAAAATGTACCGGAGTGAAGGGGTGCGATGGAGGAGACGGGATCCGCGTTTCAGGTCGATCTACGAGGGGTCGTCGACCTGTTGGCGCGTCATCTTTACTCAGGTCCCAACGTTTATCTGCGTGAGTTATTGCAGAATGGCGTCGATGCGATTACGGCGCGCCGCCACTTTGATCCGGAGGCTCCCGGCCAGATTCGGATCCGGACCTGGTCCGGCAATGGCCTAGAGGTTTCCGACTCGGGGGTCGGGCTGACGGCTGATGAAGCCCGCGAACTATTAGCGACGGTCGGGCGATCCTCGAAACGAGACCTTGACTTGGGGGTTGGTCGCGAGGAGTTCCTCGGCCAGTTCGGGATTGGGTTGCTCTCCGGTTTTATGGTCGCCGACCGGATCGAGTTGGTCTCGCGTTCAGCGAAGGACCTTGACGCGCCCGGCGTGAAGTGGACCGGGCACGATGATGGCCACTATCAGTTGAGTGAGATTCCCCGGGCACCGGGTGATCCGCTGGGTTCGGTGGTTCGGATCCTGCCCCGGCGCGGGATGGAACACTGGCTGTTCATCGACACGGTGGTGTCCTTGGCGGCCGAGTTTGGCTCCCTGCTGCCGGTCGAGGTCCTCGTGGAGGTCCCGCTGACCAATGATGAACTCCCACCGCCAGATCCGGAATCCGGGGTCGTCGCCTACCAGGATGTTCCCCGAGCTTGGCGACGGGTGACCGAAGATCAGTTGCCGTGGGAGAAGGCCTACCCCCACGCTTTGGCCCGCCGCGAAGGGCTAGGCCGTTACTGCGAGAAGACTATGGGGTTCACGCCGATGGCGGTGATTGACCTCAATGTGCCGGTGACTGGGGTGACCGGGGTCGCCTTCGTCATCCCCGACGCCGTGCCACCCGGCTCTGGCGGTTACCACCGGGTTTGCTTGAAGCGGATGTTGCTAGGCAATCGGGTTTCCGGGCTGGTGCCGGAGTGGGCGTTCTTTGTCCGCTGCGCGATCGATGCCACCGGGCTAGCGCCGACGGCTTCCCGCGAGCAGCTTTACGCTGATGATGCCCTGCTCGCTACCCAAGAAGCGCTCGCTGAGCAGCTAAGGAACTGGGTGTTGGAGACCCTGCCGGAGAAGTCCCCGCTCGCCAAAGAGTTCGTCCACACTCACCATCTAGCCTTGCGTTCCCTGTCGCTAACCGACGATGCCGTCCTTGATCTGGCGGCGGAAGTCCTGCCCTTTGAGACCACCGATGGGATCCATACTCTACGTGAAGTGATGGCCGAGCAAGGTGAGGTTGTCTACACCGAGTCCCTTGAGGAGTATCGCCGGGTTGGTACGGTCGCCCGCGCCCAGGGAATCCTGCTTGTCAATGCCGGTTATGTTTACGATTCCGATCTGATGGCCAAGCTGGTTGGGCGTCCCCAATGGAAGGTCCGTCCGCTGTCCTCGGCCGATATCACCCAGGTGCTGGTCGAGATTGAGCCGATCCGGGAGTTGGAGATTGTTGATCAGGTGGCGGCCGCCTCCGAGATCCTCGAGCCATTCGATATTCGTCCGGTGGTGCGCTGTTTCGAGCCGGAGGGCCTGCCCGCAATGATCTTGGAGGACATGGAAGCTAGTCTGGCCTCCCGGGGTCCCCAGGAGTTGATCGACGAAGATGATGTCTGGAACGAGGTGCTCGGGGAGTTGGCCGCCACCGAGGAACGCTCGCGGCAGATCATTTTCAATGACACCAATCCGACGGTTAGGCGCTGGCTAGCGCTCGACCCCAAGGGGGCTTTTTTCACCGCCGGTCTGCAATCAATGTACGTCTCGGCGGTCCTACTTTCCGGTGAACCACTACGTTCACGGGAGGCGGAGATGATGAATGATTCACTCGAAACCTTCCTGAAATGGGGTCTACCACCAAAGGAGGGGGACGATGGGTCGCTCAGTACCTGAGGCCACCATCGCCATTGGCCGAGTGCGGTCAATGCCTTTCGGGCGTTCCCGAGCCGAAGCCGCTGCCCGGCAGGTTCGAATGATCGAAGCCGAAGGGCCGGTCGAGGTTCTGGCCTATGCCCTAGAGTCCCTGGTCGAAGCCTTGACCTGGATGGGGGAGTCGGAGAAGGCCTTGCGACCTTTTGTCCAGTTGCTGCGCTGGTGGGATTCCCATCCCGAACACTTCGACACCGGCGACCAAAACATCCTGTTTTGGGAGTTCGGTTGGATCGTCAACGACCTGGCCCGGACTCCAACCGTGCCAGTCGCCCGAGTGGAGGCGATCCTTAATGACATGGAGCGCCGTTTCGCCCTCGCCAACCGGGGTATGGAACGGGTCTGGGCCTCGCGGTTGGAATGGGAGTTGCTGCGCGGTGGGCCGAACCTGGAACCGACCTTCACCACCTGGCTGACGATGCCGATCGACGAAGAGGACTCTTGCCCGGCCTGCCACAAGGAGTCCCACACCGACTATCTGCTGGAGATCGGGGACCTAGCCGGGGCGGTCGCCATCCTGGAGTCGGCGATCGGTGCCCAGATGAGTTGTTCGCGTCAACCAGCCGCTATGCTCGCTACCCTCGCTTGGTGTTATGTGGAACTCGATCGCCTCGACGACCTCGAGAAGCTCATTCCCCAGGTGGTGGCGGAACTGCGGGCGGCGACCTCGATGAGTGTAACCAAGGCGTACGGTCGTCTCTTTGAGGTGTACGCCCGGGTGGGCGCCCCCACGCAAGCTCTTGGGTTGCTGGACAAGATCGTTGACTCCCTAGCCACGGCCACCCCCTGGTCGCGCCTGGAGACCCTGCGTCACCTGGTCACCGGGACGAGAGCCCTAATTGCTTGGGGTTTCGGTGATCACGAGATTGCGGCGGAAGAGGTTGAGCAGAAGACGGTCACCGCCTACCGCAGTTATGTGGACGCCCAGGCCGAGGAGTTGACGGCCGCGTTTGACAATCGCAGCGGCAGTACGATCCAAGCGGAACGACTAGCCCGGGCGCGGCGGGCCGAGGTGGCGAAGCAGAAGATCGAGTTCCAGGTCAACCAGCCGAAAGCTGCCCCCGAGCCGGTCGTCGTCAAGACCCAGGCCCCGAGCCGAACTAATTCCACCCATGAGCGTGCTGAAGCCGCCTATCGGGCCGGTGATCACCGGGCAGCGATCGATCTCTATCAGATGGCCGCCAACGAAGCCCAAGCGGACGGGCGGCTGATGGAGGCTGGTTGGTGTTGGGCCGAGGCGGCCCGCAACTCCCAAGAGGAAGGCCAAGCCCAAGCCGCCACCCGCGACTACCTGCAAGCCCATGCCCTGTTGAAAGCCTCGGGGATTAGCTTGGAGGAGATCTCGACGATGTTCATCGCGTGGGCTCCCACCGTACAAGCTTGGAATTATCGGGTCTTTGCTGACCTCGCCTTGCAGGACTACCCGACCCCGGCGCGACCCGGCGTTGACGACAAGATCGAGGAGGTCCTCCCAGCGGTCTTCTCGGCGGCGATGATCGGCTCACCCCTCCTGCGCCGCTATGTCCTAGCGCGGGCCGAGTTGCGCGATGCGGTCGCCCGGGTCCTCGCGACCTGGGGGGATGACGACGAGGCGCGCTCCGGCCTAGAGATGGCCGAAGAGTCCGCCTCTCGTTTCTTAACCCTCGGCCGAACCGACGCCGCCGCTCACGCCTGGTGGTTGGCCGGGAAACTGTCCCTAAAGCTCGGTGACGACAATGTAGACTCCAATTACACGATGGCCCTCCAAGGCTTCCTGTCGACCGGCCATCGCAATCGGCGCTATGGACTTGAGGCCGCCGGGGAGTACGCTTCGTACCTAACCGAGCATGGGCGCTCAGACGAAGCGCAAGCGATGTTGGCCGCTTGGGCTGAGAAAGGTGAGTGATGGGATATTTCACTAAGCCGGACGGTGTTTTGGGCGCGGACCTGGCTCCGTTGACGACCGGGCGGGTGACCGGGTGTATGGATGCGCATTCCTGGCATTATGAGGTGTCAGCCGAAGGGGATATCGGCGGATGGTGGGATGGATATTGGTTCGTCTTCTCGTTTCGAGGGAAGAACAAAGAAATCTTCTTTGTCCACGCCTTGTGGAATCGTGGTGTACCGGCCTCGGAGTTCACCCAAGCGGCTCTGTATGCCAACGAGTGGAACGCCGAACACCTCTGGCCCATGCTCTCCGTCCGCGAACGCGACGACCGTATCGCCGTCTTAGCTGACTTCTCTGTCGACTACAGCTTCGGGCTTACGGACGAGCAGTTAGATCTACATATCCGCTGCGCCATCGACACCATGGTCTCGGCGTTGACCTGGATGGATACCAAATATCCGACCTATAGGGACGACAGCTAAAGCCAAGGAGACGGTTGACGAGCGCAGCGAGAAGCATAGGGACCACTGATGTCTCCATTGACCCCCTCCCACTCGTGGTCTGCGCTGGGTGTATCGACTGAAAGTAGTTGAACTGATTACCCCAATTCCATCACAGTGAGTGGTAGTATTGAGGTAATCGGTTCAATTCTGGAGGCGCAGAATGGCTATTCGGGAGTATCTCGAAACCCATCAAGCTTTCTCGGCGGTCGAGTTCCGCCATGCTTTTCCCGACAGTGTGACCGATCGGAACCTTTTAGCGCGGGCGGTGCGCTCGGGTGGCGTGGACCGGGTTCGCAATGGCGTTTACGTGTCGAAGTCTGGGCCGTTTTCCCGTTCACAGGCTGATCCGTTGGACGTAGCCCGTGCTGCCGCCCAGGACGCTACCTTCTGTTTGCTATCGGCACTCCGCCTTCACGGGGTTCTGCACAATGTCGTGACCGTGACACAGTTTTACACCTCCCACAAGATCACTCCATTTGAGTATGCCGGGCAACACTACCAGCCACGTCGCCTGCCTGCTCGGGACGTTGACACATGTAACTTGTTCACCACATCAGGCCGAAGCTATCCTGTCACAACGAGAGAGCAGACTCTGCTTGACTGTCTCGCCCGCCCGGGACTGGCTGGTGGGCCCGACAACCTCCTGCGCTCCTTGTCTGGCTTCGCCTATCTTGACATTGCGAGCTTCCTAGCGCGACCGATAAGCGGCAACACGAGCGCAAAACTGGGCTGGCTGTTGGAGAATAAGCGTGAGGAATGGCGGGTGGACGACACTACACTAGCGACACTGAAGAGAAATATCGGGGCTGGTCCGTACTATTTTTGGTCATCACGACCGCCAAAGGACCGCTACTGGGTTAACCGCTGGCGGTTGTACCTGCCGCATCCAGAACAGGAGATGATCACATGGCTGAACCAGTGAGCCTCGATTTTGGAGTGCACCAGGGGATGTTTAGGGTGGTGCAAACTCCGAACGTGCCGACACTTTGATAATTGGCTCTACCTTCGCGAGAACGTGCGCCACCAGAAACGTCCCCCTGGCTCCCCCTTGTCGCAGCGGCGTGTCTCGGTTTGACTCGACAAGCAGGCTTGTTAGCTAATGGGTGGATTGAGCCTATCGCGCTAGGACGATACAAAGTATTGTTGCTTATGGATGACGGGAAATGCAGTTCTGACAAGGTCGGACATCAGAACCGTCCCGGTGTCTGAGTCTTAGCCATGTGACGACGATGAGATATCATGACTGCGATGAGGCGCATGTGCGATTTGGGCTGAACTCGTGGGCGGGATGTCCGTGTGCATCTGGTGAGCGCGCCGCCAGACCGGTGAAGATAATCTAGAGGCTGAGCTTGGCCCGGAACGACGAAAGGAGTGATCAGGTGATCGAGCAGCTCGCGAGGCGTGTGGTGGAAGAAGCCTCTTGGCGGGGTGTCCAGGTGACCTCGTCGGTGGGAACAGGCGACGCGGCTCAGCCTGGCAACCCGGACCGGCTGGATCTCGTCGCCGGTGAGAACGTGGTCACCTTGTGGCCGCATGGGGAGAACACTGTGCGGGTCAGGGCCTGCGTCAGGTCGAGATGGGATTTCATCCGTGTCACGACGGTTGATGCTGATTGGCCCGTCAACTGGTCGACTATCGACGGGTTGGCCACCTTACTCGCTGGCCAGAGTCGTCGGGTCTACCCCTGGTGCGGTGGGCAGCGGTTAGTGGTGGGCCGGGGTTCCACCCGGCGCGCACTCAAGGAGGTCGCCATGTCGGGGGAGGAATGGGTGTCTGCCATGTTCGCGGAGGTGGTCAAGCGGTTAACCAAGGCTGCGGTGGCGCGCGGGATCGAGTTGACGTGGTCTCGCGGAACCGAGCCCGCCTTCGGAGAGGACGATTTTCCCTATCTTTATGTGAGCGCCGGCGTTAATACCGTGACGTTTTCGTTCGTTAACGAGTACGAGATCTGGATTAGCGCTCGCGTCGTGGTGGAACCAAGCCGTTCGCGTGTGCTGGCTGAGACTGAGGAGGGTTGGATGTGCGACATCGTCTTCGTTCATTGCGTAAGCCTTCTGGCGGGCGATTTCCGCGTTGAGCACCCCCAGTCCGGTCCTGATCTGCTCGTCGTCGGGGAGGGCTCCGACCGCCTCTCGCTCGTCATCGTTGAGCCTCCCATGACAGGGGAGTCAGGCGTCTGACGCTTTGTCTTTTTTTACTCGCTTGGT
>JAIRKB010000112.1 GCA_031260385.1 Propionibacteriaceae bacterium
TATTCGACAAGATGACAACTCCGCGCCCGCTGGTCGGCAGCAGGATCATACTGGCCTGGTAGTTCTCGGCGGCACCACCATGATGCCAGAGGGGTTCGGAAAAGCGACTAGAGAAATACCAGCCCAACCCGTAAGCGACGGTGTCGGACTCCGGAACCCGGTCGTTCAGAATCTGGTCGATCGAAGCCGGGGAGGCGATCGACTCCCCTCGGTTGAGAAAGGCCTGAAGGTAACGTCCCATGTCGGAAGCGCTAGCAAGCAGGTTCCCCTCGGAGGGTGAGGTGAAGTCCTTGCCGGCGGGCTGACCGACATCCTCGGGAACAGGGAAGCCAAAGTAGTTGCGATGGCCAATCGCTAGCCCACCCTGACGCGCCTCCTCAAGGGTGGTGTAGGCATTAGTCAGGCCGAGGGGAGCAAAGATCTGTTCTTTGACATAGTCGCCGTAGCTCTGACCGCTGACGGCAGCGATGATCTCGCCGAGCAAGACGTAGTTGACCCCGGCGTAAGAGTGACGCTCGGAGGTCTCGGTGACCGTCAGATGATGGCGATCCTGGAAGGCGCCGTAGCCGGAGGTATGGTGGAGTAGCTGGTGGATCGTGATTCGCTCCCCACCCGGGACCCCCGGTAGGTATTGCTCAACCATTCCTTCCAGATCGAGTTGGCCACCCTCCACCAACTGCATTACGGCGAGGGCGGTAAACGACTTGCTGAGGGAACCGATCAGCAGTGGTTGATCGAGCCGCAGCGGATCCCGGCTCGCTTGCGTACCGTACACTCCTGAAAAGATCACCTGCTCGCGATCGACCGCCAAGACAACCACGCCGGGAACTCGCGCGCGGGTGATCTCACTGGAAAGATAATCATCAAGCTTCGCCCAATCCACTTCATTAGCCTCGGCGGGTGATTGAGCGAGAGCCCAGGCCAAGCCAAGGCCGAGAAAAAAGACTATTATCCGTTGTGGGAGGGGGAAACTCACCTATCCACTATAGTCCGGGATCCCATGGACAAACCACCGGAGTTCGCCCGTGTTAAGCCGCCTCGTCCGCGTCAACAAAGACCAACTCTTCGACCTGCTTGGGCAGGGTCAGGGGGTCAACGGGCTTCAGATGGGTTGCTTCGGCCCGCGACCAAGCCGCCAGCCAAGAGTCAGCCTCACGAGCGATCAACAGGAGGATCGGCGGCGCCGGTTCGTACTCATCACGAATCTGCTTCGACAAGCCCATCCCGCCCATCGGCGTGGCATCGGAGTCCAAAATGCAGCAGTCAATGTCATTGTGGGCGTCCAAGATCGAGATCAAGGCGGCTTGGGTCGCCACCTCATGGATCACCAGGTCGGCCCCGCCCAAGGTTGACCCCAGAGCATCAATCACGTCAGTGCGCACCCCACTATCGTGCGAGTAGACGATTACGACAACATTCATGCTCACTCCTTCTTCGAGGCACCATCCCATCATATCCAAGCCTAGTGGTCTGTCTGCCCATTTTGTGGACTGCCCACTGGACAATCCCGGTATAGTTATCACCAAACACGGGAGCTCACAGTGGGCTGAGAGGAAGGCATCGCCTTCGACCGTACAACCTGATCTGGGTAATACCAGCGTAGGAAGGAATGTCAATGGACGCATCTTTTTCTGAAAACCCGACCCGAACTGGCCGTTTTAGGTGGCGGGTGGTTGACATCATTGTGGCGGCGATCCTTGGGGTGGCGGTTGGGGTCATCTTCGTGGTCTGGAACTTCGCGGGGGATACCCTTGGGGACATCCTCAAGGCAATCTTCCCACCGTTAAAAGGGTTGCTGGGCGGGATGTGGCTGCTCGGTGGCGTCCTTGGCGGGCTGATAATCCGCAAACCGGGGGCGGCGTTGTTTGTTGAACTGGTCGCGGCCCTGGTGCCAGCCTTGGTTGGGAATCAGTGGGGGATTACTACCCTTATTTCTGGGACCTTGCAGGGGCTGGGAGCGGAACTAGTCTTTTTGCTCTTTGCTTATCGGGTTTGGAGATTGCCGGTGGCGATGTTGGCGGGGATCCTGGCGGCTGGGTTTGAGTGGGTGTACGAGATATTGGTTTGGTATGCGGGATGGCAGACTGGGTTCAAGGTGGCATATCTTGGGACTTTGGCTTTGTCTGGTGTTGTGTTGGCTGGGTTCGTTGGGTGGTTGATCCAGAAAGGGTTGGCGCGTACTGGGGTCTTGAACCGCTTTGAGTCTGGTCGCGAGGGACGTACGTTGGTATGACCGGGAGTTATTGGTGGGGATGGGCGCCGGGACTGCCGGGCGGGGGCCGTTCCGCGCGGCGGATCTGCGATCCTACCACCGCGCTCACTTTCTTCGAAAAGAATCGTTTCACGATTTTTTCTCGTGTCCCCCGCCCGACAGTCCCGGCGCCCATCTTGACTTATTCGGAGCATTGATATGACGGTAGTGGCCTGGATTTGGGGATGGTGTCGATTCTTGGGCCCCGTCATCCTGACGACTGTCAGGCTTCCCGGCAGCCCTTCTAGGCAGTGGCGGCGTTGGAATCGGGAAGGGTGTTGGCGTGTTAGTTGAGGCTCAGGATTGGGGATGGCGGCATTCGGGGCGGCGGGCTTGGGCGATTCGTCATTTCAACTTCTCAATGTCTTTGGGCGACCGAGTCCTTTTGCTTGGGCCTTCGGGGGCGGGGACGTCTACTCTGCTGGCGGCGCTCGCTGGGGTGTTGGGGGGGTCGGACTCTGGGGAGGCTGAGGGGTGGTTAGGCATTGGTGGGGTTGATCCGGCTTTTGTGCGGGGGGGGTCGGCGTTGATGATGCAGGATCCTCAGGCGCAGATTGTTTTGGCTCGGGTGGGGGATGATGTGGCTTTTGGGTGCGAGAATTTGGGGGTGGCTCGGGAGGAGATTTGGGGCCGGGTGGGGGCGGCGCTGGAGGCGGTTGGTTTGGGTCTGGCGCTTGATCATCCTACGAATCGGTTGTCGGGGGGGGAGCAGCAGCGGCTGGTGTTGGCCGGGGCCCTCGCTATGCAGGCTGATCTTTTAATCCTTGGCGAACCCACGGCGAACCTCGACCAAGCAGGACTCCTCGAAGTGCGGGACGCTGTGCTGGCGGCGGTCGCTGATCGCACTCGCTCTCTGATTATCGTTGAACATCATGCGGAGATCTGGGCTCCCCACGTTGATCGAGTGGTGGTGTTGACCAAGGAGGGCATCATCGCTGATGGTGTGCCTGATGAGGTGTTTGCGGCCATGGGCCCCGACCTCGCCGCCATGGGCGTCTGGGTCCCCCCACCAATCCCCGCCCGCCCCAGGGCCGGTTCCGGTGTGGTGGGACAGGGGGTCGTCGTGGGACAGGGGGTCGGATCCGATGTCCCAGCGGGAACGAAGGCGTCTTCGCCCATTCTCGTCGCTCAGGGGTTGGCGATTGGGTATGGGAAGACTCTGGGACAGGGGGTCGGATCCGATGTCCCAGCGGGAAAGAAGGCGTCTTCGCCGATTCTCAGCGCTCAGGGGTTGGTGATTGGGTATGGGAAGACTGCGGTGGGTTGGGGGCTTGACCTTGTTATTCCTGGGGGGGTTTCTACGGTGATTACTGGGCAGAATGGGGCGGGGAAGACGACGTTGGCGCTGACTTTGGCTGGGCTTCTGCCGCCTGTGGAGGGTACGGTTGTGGCTGGGGATCAACTTGCGCCGGTGGGGCGGCCCTATCCGTACACTTGGAAGTCGCGGGAACTGCTAACTCGAGTTGGCATGGTTTTTCAGTCTCCTGATCATCAGTTTGTTTCGGCTACGGTCTTTGATGAGATTGCGGTTGGACTGCGGGCTCAGAAGCGGGGTCGTGAGGAGACTGAGGAGACGGTTCGGGCCTTGATGGCGGAACTGGGGCTTGATCATTTGGCGCGGGCTAATCCGTTCTCTTTGTCGGGGGGGGAGAAGCGGCGGCTGTCGGTGGCGACGGTGTTGGCTAGTCAACCGGCGGTGATCATTCTTGATGAGCCGACTTTTGGCCAGGATCGGCGGACTTGGGCGGCGTTGATTGAGATCGTCGGTCGGTTGCGCGACCGGGGTCACACCATCATCTCTATTACCCATGATCAGGGATATGTTGAGGCGCTTGGCGAGAATCGGATTGAGCTATGACAGCGTCGGTCGAAAGCAACGTTAATTGCCGTAAAAATTCGGGGACACGCGAACTGACAAGGGGAGACAGCAGGACCGTGCTCCTCGCTTCGCTCGTCAACGGTTTCCTTAGCCTCGGCAGAACAAGTAAACTTGCTCTGCGCTCGGCTGGCGTCACCGTCCCCATGTCCGTCCCCATGTCCGGGAGGACCGTCCCCATGTCCGCCGGAGTCCCAATGTCTGGAAACGTCCCTGTGTCTCGGGTGGCTTGGGTGAATCCGGTGACGCGGTTGGCGGGGGCTTTGATACTTTCGTTGCCGTTGTTTTTGACTTTGGATTGGGTTAGTGCGGTGACGGTGGTGGGGTTGGAGATTGGGGTTTGGTTGGGGGTGCATCCTGGGGAGCGGTGGCGGCAGGTTCGGCGGTTGGCTTTGCGGTCGATTCCGTTTTTGATCGCGGCACCGTTGGCGGGGCTTAGTTTGGCGCTTTATGGCAAGCCGGCGGGGCAGACCTTCTTTGCGTGGGGGTTGATCGAGATTTCGGAGCAGTCGCTGAGTTATGCGGCGGCGGTAGCGGCGCGGGTGGTCGCTTTGGGGATGGCGGCGATTATCACGCTCAGTGATGTTGATCCGACCGAGATGGCAGATGGGTTGGCTCAGGTCTGGCGTCTGCCAGCGCGCTTTGTCTTGGGCACATTAGCGGGGGTACGGCTGATCAGCGTGCTGACCGCTGACTGGAAGACGATGGAACTAGCGCGGCGAGCGCGGGGGTTGGGTGATCATCGGGCGATCCGGCGCTTTGCGACTCTGGCGTTTGCCCTCCTGGTTAGCGCCATCCGGCGGGGCTCCACCCTCGCCACGGCCATGGAGGCGCGTGGCTTTGGGGAGGGTGAGCGAACCTGGGCGCGACCGTCTACACTCGGTCGTGCCGATCTGATTTATTATCTGGTCACCGTGATGGTGGTGGGGGTAGGGTTATTAGTTTCCCTGATCACCGGCCATTTCCGTTGGATTGGTGACGTTCTATAAGCCTCTAGAAGCCACCAGAGGCGGCAGCGAGTACGACAAAGAGAACCGTGAGAATGATGGTGATGGCAATGCCAGCGATCCCGAGAATGGTCCAGATCATCGCGAAGATCCGACCACCGGTCAGGGAACCGCTCTCGGCGTACATCCCGGCGTCGCATTCCTTCTTGGCCTTATTGCCGATCACCCAAGCGATGGGGGCGGTAATCCAGCAGAGCAGACCAACCAAGGCCAGCACTAGTACGGTGGTGGCTTGCGGGTGCTCCGGGCGGACGGCTTGGGGATAACCCATCATCGGTTCAACCGGTGGGTAGGCAGCGCCGACCGGAGGATAGTTCGGATCAACCGGTGGATAGGCAGTGCCAACCGGAGGATAGTTCGGGTCAACGGGTGGGTAGGTCATCTTGCTCCCATGTTCTGTGGTGGGTGGCACCGCCAACTAACTGGCAGGGCTGTATAGCAATGATAACTCAGGTAGCGTCGACCAGGCGTTCACGTCGCCGAGCTTATTACCACCGCATGCTGGCCGCAGAGGCAACAGCGGCGAGGATAAACAGGCCGATGGCGGCGACATAGATCAAGGTTGCGACCATCCCGCAAATCCGCCCGGCGTTCAAAGAGCCTGACTCGGCGTACATCCCGGCTTGGCATTCCTTCTTGGCCTTGCTGCCCATTGACCAAGCAATCGGCCCCAGGACAATTCCGAAAAAGAACAGACTGAGAATCCCCAGCACCATAACCGTGCTAGAGCTTGGATGCTCTTGTGGGCCCACACCGTAGCTCGGCTGCGGGTAGGGCATCACCGGATAGACCTGCGGGGCAGCCACATAGATTGGCTCGACCGGCGTCGCATACCCGGTGCCATAGGCTGGCGGCGCACTCGGCACCCCATAGCTGGGCGCTGCCCCGTAGGCATTCGTTGGATCGTACGTCTGGTAATCGCTCATCAGCTTGTCCCCATTTCTTAGTTCTCCGCAGTGCTCCTTGCGGTTAGTTCCTCCAAAGCCGAGTCAGGAATAGTTGACTTCTGGGTGCCGGTGAAGGTGAACGGGGTTTCCGCTCCCTCTTCAGCGACATCAACCAGAACTACCTGACCGGGCTGTAGTTCCCCGAACAGAATCTTTTCGGCAAGCACATCTTCGATATCCCGCTGGAGGGCGCGCCGTAGTGGCCGCGCCCCGAGGGTCGGATCGTAACCCCTAGTGGCGATCAGAGACTTAGCCGCCGGGGTCAGTTCGATGCCCATATCGCGATCCGCCAGACGCAACTCAATCTGGGCCACCAGCAGGTCGACGATCTTCTCGATCTCGCTGTGGCTGAGCTGGTGGAAGACAACGATCTCATCGACCCGGTTAAGGAACTCCGGACGGAAGTGTTGCTTCAGTTCGTCAGTAACCTTGGCTTTCATCGCTTCGTACGAAGCGGCATTGTCGCCCGACTTGGCGAAGCCGAGGCCCACCGCCTTCGAAATATCGCGCGTGCCCAGGTTGGTCGTCATCACGATGACGGTGTTCTTGAAGTCAACCACCCGACCTTGCGCATCGGTGAGGCGGCCCTCATCGAGGATCTGCAACAAGGAGTTGAAGATATCGGGGTGCGCCTTCTCCACCTCATCAAAGAGCACGACCGAGAAGGGGCGCCGCCGCACCTTCTCCGTGAGCTGGCCACCCTCTTCGTAGCCTACAAACCCTGGTGGGGAACCAAACAGACGCGAAGCGGTGTGCTTCTCGGAAAACTCCGACATATCGAGGGTGATTAGCGCATCTTCGTCACCGAACAGGAACTCGGTTAGCGCCTTCGACAACTCCGTCTTGCCAACCCCCGACGGGCCAGCGAAGATAAAGGAACCGGAGGGACGCTTGGGGTCCTTCAGGCCGGCCCGCGTCCGTCGAATCGAACGCGCCAAGGCCTTAACGGCATCGATCTGACCGATAATCCGCTTGCCGATCTCGTCTTCCATACGCAGTAGACGGGAAGACTCCTCTTCCGTGAGCTTGAAGACCGGGATGCCGGTCGATGCCGAAAGCACTTCGGCGATCTGCTCTTCGTCAACGGTCGCCGACACCTCACCGGCGCCCTTCCATTGCGTGCTTAGGCGCTCCCGCTCATCCAATAACCGCAGTTCTTGGGCGCGCAGGTTGGCGGCCTTCTCGTAATCCATCGTTTCAGCGGCAACCTCGCGATCCTTACGAACCTGGGCGATCCGCTCGTCGATCTCGCGCAGGTTGGGCGGCGCGGTCATCAACTTGATCCGCATCCGCGCCCCGGCCTCATCAATCAGGTCAATGGCCTTGTCAGGCAGGAAACGATCCGAGACGTAACGATCGGCCAACTGCGCCGCCGCCGTCAGCGCGCCATCGGAAATCGTGATCCGGTGGTGGGTCTCGTAACGGTCACGTAGCCCCTTTAGGATGTCGATCGTCAAAGCGATAGACGGCTCGGCGACCTGAATCGGCTGGAAGCGACGCTCAAGGGCGGCGTCCTTCTCGATGTACTTCCGATATTCATCGAGGGTCGTCGCCCCGATCGTCTGGAGTTCGCCACGCGCCAACATCGGCTTGAGGATCGAGGATGCGTCAATCGCCCCTTCGGCGGCCCCCGCCCCGACTAGGGTGTGGATCTCGTCAATAAAGATCATGATGTCGCCGCGCTGCCGGATCTCGTGCAAGACCTTCTTCAGGCGTTCCTCGAAGTCACCACGGTAACGCGATCCTGCGACCAGCGCTCCCATATCGAGCGTGTAAATCTGCTTGTTGCGCAGGGTTTCTGGCACGTCTCCGCGGACGATCTTCTGGGCGAGGCCTTCCACCACGGCCGTCTTACCGACCCCTGGCTCACCAACCAAAACCGGATTATTCTTGGTCCGCCGCGAGAGCACGGTCATCACCCGCTCAATCTCCTTCAGGCGCCCGACCACCGGGTCAAGCTTGCCTTCCCGAGCGGCCTGGGTGAGGTTGCGCCCAAACTGATCGAGGATCTTCGAGCCAGTGGTGTTAACTGACTTCTCCGGCGCCCCGGACATCGCAGCTTGTTTGGTCTGCTGGAAACCCGATAGGAGGGAAAGCACGGTCTCGCGCACCTGACCGAGATCAGCGCCCATTTTGATGAGGACCTGCGAGGCGACCCCTTCGCCTTCACGCAGGAGGCCGAGCAGGATATGTTCGGTGCCAATATAGGGATGATTAAGCTGCAACGCCTCACGCAGCGACAGTTCCAGGACGCGCTTGGCCCGGGCTGTGAAGGGGATATGCCCGGCTGACGCCTGCGATCCCTTGCCGATCAGCTCCTCGACCTCATTGCGCGCGGGCTCCAGAGTAACCCCCAATTGCGCCAACGCCTTAGCGGCGACACCCTCGCCTTCATGGATCAAACCCAAGAGCACATGCTCAGTGCCAACATAGTTATGGTTCATCGTTCGGGCCTCGTCTTGAGCCAAAATCACGACTCTGCGGGCACGATCGGTAAATCTCTCAAACATTCAATCTCCTCATCGACAGAACCATCTGCCGGGTATAAGTCTACCAACGTGTAAGAACTAGCCTGCACAACCCCAATCAATACCGTGAACACTAGGGCTAAAACAGGGTAAAACTGGAGGGGTCTTGGACGATTGGCCCACCACTTACACGCTCAGATCCTCCACACCAACGGCATATCGATATTCGAGACCGAGCGCCTCAATGGCCTCCTTGGCCCCGGTCGCCCGATCAACCACCACTGCGACCCCAACCGGCACCCCGCCAGCCGCGCGGACGGCCTCTAGCGCTTGTGCCAGCGATCCCCCAGTCGTCGAGGTATCCTCCACCAACAACACCCGCCGCCCCGCAACGTCCGGCCCTTCAATAGTCCGCTGCAACCCGTGCTCTTTCGCCGCTTTTCGTACGACAAAAGCGTGCAGACAGCGGGAATCGACCGCCGCACTATGCATCATCGCCGTCGCGACCGGGTCCGCCCCCATCGTCAACCCACCAACCGCCTCGTAATCCCAATCGGCGGTCAACTGCCGCATCACCCGACCGATGATCGGCGCCACATAACCGTTAAGGGTGATTCGGCGCATATCGACGTAGTAGTCGGCTTCCCGCCCCGAAGCGAGAGTAACCCGCCCGCGCACGACAGCCAACTCATTAATGGCTTGAACCAACGTATCCCGATCTGACATGGTCTTTAGTTTAGCTCGTACTTTCGGGATCCAAGCTTAAGCGGGCAACGATTGCCCTCACCCGCGAGCCAGCTCGGCCACCACGACTAGGCGATTTGGGGTGGGGAGGTCGGAGGCGGCGGTGGTTAAGGTGAGCAGGGCCTTGGTGGGCAGACGATCAGGATTGCCAGGTACGGGGGCGAGGACATCGGTTTGGGCGGAGGATACGGCGGTGGCGGCGGTGATCACCGTATAGATATAGGTGACTTCGTCGACCCGCAGGCGGATCTCGTCGCCGACTTCGAGGGTGTCCAGCCCGGCGAACGGTTCGCCCCAGCCGAGGCGATGTCCGGCGATCGCGCAGTTGCCATATTGACCAGGCCAGGCGGACCCCTCGTACCACCCAACACCCTTGCGTAGACTCGACCAGCTGGTGCCAACCACCACCGGCACAGCGTAGCGATCACCAAAGCGGGGGATCGTGAGTTCCGCGAGGGTCTCGGGGGCGGTCATCCGGTTGGCATAGCCGAGATGGGCAATCAGATTGCTGGCGGCAATCGCGCCGATCCCGCCGCCGACCAACACCACCAGCGCTAGGACCATCACCATCCAGGCTCGCGGCCGCCAACCTTTGGTTGATTTGGGTTCCGTTTCCACCGGTGCTTGCACGGTCATGGCTCTATTCTTGCGCAATCGAGACTGGAACACACCTTGATCTCAACGGAAGGTGGTCAGGCCATCGTTGGGTGGTGGTGAAGGGTGGTTGTCGAGGTCTGTGAACGGACGGGCGCGCCCCAACCAATGAGCGAGTTCAGAGTCGTAAAGGATGCGGTAAGGAAAAGCAGCCGCGGCGGCTTTGCCGACCAGGGACGCGGGGTCAAGACCCCCACCCGCGACGATCACCATATTCCCGAAGCGCCGCCCCTTCAAGGTCGAAGGTTCCGAGCCAAGGGCCAAGGGGTGAAAGCGCTGGCTGATCCCAGCGATCAGACGCCGCGTGAAGTCAAAGGGGGCAAAGTCGGTGGCGTTGTAGATTAGGGTGCCCGTCGGCCGCAGGACCCGACGGAGATCATCGAGGAACTCGACTGTCGCCAGTTCGCCGGGCACACAGGCGTTGAGAAAGGCATCGACCACAATCAGATCGGCATAGTCATCGGCGAGTTCCCGCAAACCGCTCCGCCCGTCCCGCGCCCGGACCTTTATCCCCGAGTGACGCGGCAACGGAACCACCGTGCGTACGGCCTCGGTCAACGTCTCGTCCGGCTCGAAGACGATCTGAGCCGAGGTCGGCCGCGTGTAAGTCAGATAACGCGGGATCGTCATCCCCGCTCCGCCAAGGTGGATCGCGGCGAGCCGCTCGCCGGGAGCAAAGATCGCATCAATCGCATCGACGATCCGCTGGACATAATCAAACTCCAGATAGGTCGGATCATAGGGGTCAACATACGAATGGTCCGTCCCCGCAATCCGCACCATCCACGCCCCCGGCCGCTGGGGGTCATAAACCAGTCGCGGATCAGTCATGCTATCCATCTTCCCACGCCCCCAAGATGAAGTCGCTGTCTTAGGGACGCTTTTCCTCGTACGACCGGCACCCAACCCACCGACAAACGGGTTGGACTAGGGCTGGGGTGGGGCTGGGGGTGGGGAATCGACTATTCTTGGGTCCGTGACTGAAATGGTAGAGAACGCCGATCTTTTTGAGCCGTCTGATCTTAGTGAGCAGATGCGGATTCGGCTGGATAAGCGGGCGCGGTTGTTGGACGAGGGTACGGCACCCTACCCGGTGACGGTGCCGCGGACGATCTCTATTGCCGATGTACGGGCGCGCTGGGAGCATCTGGCGGCGGGGGAAGAGACCGAGGTTGTGGTCGGCGTTGGTGGGCGGGTGATCTTCCTGCGTAATACTGGCAAGCTGTGTTTTGCGACCTTGCAAGGGGGCTTTGGGCCCGACACCACTGGGGAGCGGCTGCAGGTGATGATCTCGCTCGCAGAGGTCGGCGAGGCGCGCCTTGAGGCTTGGAAAACCGATGTGGACTTGGGGGATTTTGTGGCTGTGACCGGGCGGGTGATCGCCTCCAAGCGCGGTGAGCTGTCGATCCTGGCTAGTGAATGGCTGATGGCCTCGAAGGCTCTGCGCCCGCTGCCTGTTCTTCATAAGGGCTTGTCGGAGGAGACTCGGGTTCGCCAGCGCTATGCCGATCTGGTTGTCCGCCCAGAATCGCGGGATATGGTTCGGATGCGCTCGACGGTGTTGAAGTCGATCCGGGGGACCCTCGATCAGGCCGGTTATCTGGAGGTCGAAACCCCGGTCCTCCAGTTGATTCACGGTGGCGCGGCGGCGCGGCCCTTCCACACCCACCTCAATGCTTTCGATATTTCGATGACCCTGCGGATTGCCTTGGAGCTATTCCTCAAGCGGGCGATGGTTGGCGGGGCTGACCGGGTGTATGAAATTGGGCGGATCTTCCGTAACGAGGGGATCGACTCCTCCCATTCCGCGGAGTTCTCGATGCTCGAGTTCTATGCCGCCTGGGGGGATCAGACCACGGTTGCCGAGACGACACGAGCGATCATCCAGCAGGCCGCCGACGCCGCTCTGGGGCGCCGCAGTGTCGTACTAACCGGGATCGATATTGATCTTGATGGCGATTGGCGTTGGGCCAAGTTCTTCGACCTCCTCTCCGAGGCGATTGGCGAAGAGGTGAGCGTTGACACCAGCCTTGAGCAGTTGCGGGCCTACGCTGATCAGCGCCAGATTTCGTACGATCCTAAGCTTGACCAAGGCAAGATGGCGATGGAACTGCACAGCGAACTGGTGGAACACCATCTCCAACAGCCGACCTTTGTCTATGACTATCCAGCGATCGCCCAACCCCTCGCCCGTCCCCATCGCGATGACCCCCGCCTAGTTGAGGCCTGGGACCTGATCATTGGGGGTATGGAGCGCGGGACCGGTTTCTCGGAGTTAATCGACCCGATCATCCAGCGCGAACGGTTTACCGAGCAGTCGCTGCGCGCCGCCGGTGGCGACCCCGAAGCGATGCACCTCGACGATGACTTCCTGCGGGCCCTCGAGTTCGGCTGCCCACCAATGGGCGGTGTCGGCGTCGGCATCGACCGGGTAATGATGTTGTTCACCGACTCCGGCATCCGCGAAACGATTCTGTTCCCGCTACTGCGGCCTGCTGGCTAACCCGCCACTGCGACCCTTGGGTCGCGCGGGGGTGAGGGGGTCGTCCCCCTCTCGGTTTGTGAATGGTGATTCTCTTCCCGCTACTGCGGCCATCGGGCTGATCCCCTCAGGGGCCTTTCAGGGGTCACCCGGTCCCAAAATAATCCGACTGCTAGTATGGTTGATGGAGCGAAGGACGAAGGGGCTCATCAACGATGTCGGAGCAAGACTACGCCGAAGAAACTGTCGATAGCACGGCGGTTATCGAAACCAGTGAGTCTCCCGAGGGGGAGACCCAACACCCGAAGGCCAAGAGCCGCCGCAAGAAAGATCGCCATCAGGAGCGCAATCCGAAGCGGCGCCTGATCATTGGTGGCACGATTGCGGTCGTTGTTCTAGCCCTGATCGCTGTCGGGTCAATTTGGTTGGGTAACCGGACCAACGGTGAGGACTATCACTCGACCACCCGAACGGCCTTCGTCGAACGTACCTCCCTAGTCTCCTCCTTCCAGTTGCCCGGCCGCTTAGGGTATGGCGAGGCCAAGGTCCTCGGCGGTGGTGGTGGCGTGGTCACCAAGATCCCTCAAGCCGGATCCTCCGTCAAAGCTGGCGAGGTGATCATGGAGGTCGAAGGCGCCCCGGTCTTCATGCTCCAAGGGGAGCTTCCCTTGTGGCGCGAAATCGGGCCCGGGGCCGCCGGCCCAGATGTCGCCGCCTTGCGCGCCGCCCTCGCCAAGATCGGCATCGCCGCCGGGGTGGCAGGCAACCAGACCTACGACACCGCGCTCTCCGACGCCATTGGTCGGCTCTATCTCAAGGCCGGTTACCAGACACCGCCCCTGAGCCAGTCCCGCCAAGTAGTCGTCACCCAGGCCCGCGAAACCCTGAAGTCCGCGGAGCAGGGCTTGGCTGATGCTCGCGAGTATCTCAACACAGTCAAGAACACCAAGCCATCTAGCTCGGATTTGGTCGCGGCCTCCAACGCCGTCAACTATGCGCAGCGGGTCTACCTGGCCGCCCTACGCGGGTCTTGCCCAACGGATATGGATCCGAATAAGGGCTGCACCCCAGACGAGGTCGCAGCCGCCCTTGACAACCTCAACCTCGCCAAGGCTCAGCTCAACGATCTGAACAAGCCACCGGACACCACCACCGCCCAGGCCAGTGTCAACCAGGCCCAGCGCGGGGTCAACGAAGCCAGCGGGGCGTTGAGCCTGGCCCTGCAAAACACCGTCAGCCCGGAATCCGTACTGATCGTGCCAGAAGCAGAGATTCGGATCGACAATGTGATGGCTAAGGTCGGTCTGCCGGCGACTGGGTCGATCCTGACCTGGACCCAAACCATCCTCTTCGGGTGGGCGGAGTTGACAGAGAGCCAACGCCGTCTGCTTTCTACCGGCATGCAAGCTATCTTGCGCTTGTCGGATGGTACGGAGATTACTGGTCTGGTCGGCGAGATTACTGATGCGACGAGGGATCCGAGCTCGGGTCAAACAACGCCCGCTTCGGTTCGGATCGATATCGACGACCAAGACCTAGTCACCGAGATTGGGACCAGTTCCGCGACGATCTCCTTCATTCAAGATGAGGTCGAGGACTCCCTCGTCGTGCCGGTGACCGCCCTGATGGCCTTGGCTGAGGGGGGTTACTGCGTCGAGTTGGTCGACGGCACCCTGATCGGCGTGGAGGTCGGGTTGATTGCCGACACCAGAGCCCAAGTCTTCTCCACGGAGCTCAAAGAGGGCGACGAAGTGATCGTGCCATGACCCAACTGGAATCCAGACCCGACCTAATCAGCTTGCATGGGGTGACGAAGACCTACCCCGGTCATCCACCCTTGACGGTGCTGAAAGATGTCAGCCTGTCGATTGGCGCGAGCGCTGATGTGGCGGTGGTCGGTCCGTCCGGTTCCGGGAAAACCACCATGCTGTCAATCATGGGCACTCTCGATCAACCGACCTCAGGCCAAGTCCTGATCGACGGGGTCGATACTGCTACGATCTCGGAGGCGGCCCGCGCCCGGCTGCGGGCGGAGACGATCGGTTTCGTCTTCCAACAGTTCTTCCTCTTACCGACCCTATCGGCCCTCGATAATGTCGCCCAAGGCATGCTCTACCAGGGTCTTCATCGGCCCGAGCGGCGTAAACGGGCGGCCGAGGCTCTCGAGCGCGTCGGCTTGGCGGCCCGGGCCAAGCACCGGCCCGGCGAGTTGTCAGGCGGTGAACAGCAGCGGGTGGCGATTGCCCGGGCGATCGCCGGTGGGCCGCGCTTGTTGTTTGCGGACGAACCGACGGGGGCTCTCGATCAGGCCAGTGGCCATATGGTCGTTGACTACCTGAAAGCGATTGTTGGGGATGGCACGACCGTGGTCGTCATAACCCACGATCCTAGTCTCGCCGCTCGTTTCAATCGCCAGATCTCCTTGCTCGACGGTGAGATTGTCGGCGATGAGGTCACGAGCGACGATGGCGACGACTTTAGGGGTTGGCTATGACCGATCATTCCAACGAGCAGTTGCTAGACGAAATAGAAGAGACCGATCAGCCCGAGACCCCCATACGTCGTTTCCTCGGATTTACCAAGCGTACCCCAAAACCGAAGACCCAGATTCGCCTCACCCTACTCGACACCCTCGCCACCGCCTCCCTAGGCCCACGCGGACGACCGATGCGGGCCGTACTCTCTGCGATTGGTATCTCCATTGGCATCGCCTCGGTGGTCACGGTTCTGGGCATACCAGCCTCCTTTCAAGCACAGTTGGAAGCCGACTTCGAGGCCTGGGGCGCTAACCTGGTCATTGTCAGCCCCGGCTACAACCGGCAAACCGGTGAAGAGACGCCCCTACCGACGACCGCCCCCGCGATGATTGAGCGGGTCTGGCCAGTCAAGGCAGCCTGGACCATCCGCTACCTTCCGGACGCAAATGTCTACCGGACGGACAAGGTCCCTGAAGCCGGGTCAGGCGGATTGAGCGCTGTCATCACCCAAGGTGATCCTTTCGGCACCCTCACCACCACGATGGCTGAGGGGCGCTGGTTTGACGAAGTCACCTCCGCCCTACCAACCGTCGTACTCGGCGAAAATGCAGCGCGCTGGCTTAATGTCGGGGTTGGGGCTCGCGTATGGATCGCTCAACAGTGGTGGGCGGTCATCGGGGTGCTCGACAGCCTACCTGGTTTCGTAGCCCAACTAAACTCGGCGGCTTTCCTGGCCCCCGGTTGGGCGATGGAGCAGTTCGACACCCCACCAATCAGCCAGATCTTGGTTAACGCTTGGCCCGGTCATCTCGGTGATGTTGAGTCGGTGATGAAGGTCACCGCCAATCCCGCTAATCCGGGTGGGGTCGACGTTCAGAAACCAACCCAATATAACTATGTGGCGGAACAAATCTTCCAAGTCTTCGCCTTGCTCGCCCTTGGCCTCGGTGGTATCGCCCTGTTGGTTGGTGGGATCGGGATCGCCAACACCATGGTGGTCTCGGTGATGGAGCGGCGAGGCGAGATCGGGTTGCGGCGGGCGCTGGGGGCGCGAACCGGACAGGTCGCCTGGCAGTTCATGCTGGAAGCCATTTTCATTGGTCTCCTTGGTGGCGTGATCGGGATCGTCTTCGGGATTTATATCGTCTTCTGCTTCACGGCGGCCGTAAACATCCACTTCCGAGTGCCCATCTGGATCATGGCCGCTGGGCCAGCAATCTCCGCCTTGGTTGGCGTGATCGCCGGGCTCTACCCCTCACTGAAGGCGGCTCGCCAATCCCCGACCGTGACCCTAAGGGCGGTGTGATTGTGACCGTTCCCGCCAAACGACGCCTTCTGATCATCCTGATCGGGCTGCTTGGCCTTGGTCTGACCGGATGTTCTGTTGATAGACACGACCTACCCACCCTTGGCGGCAAACGTACGCAATCTAACTCCCCGCTTGAAGCAGCAGCGAAGCTTTACTTTAACTGTATGAGCGATGCTGGAATCAAGGTCACCCTTGAGAAGAACGGCCAAGGTGAGTTGTCGGTGGTCCAGTTTTCTATGAGCACCTACAGTTACATCTTGTACCGGACGCCGGATGGCTCCGGCGGCGCGATGATGAGCGGTGATGATCCGAAGTCAGACGATATCATGAACGATTTCTTCTCCTCTGATAGCACTGACCCAGCCCTAATCATTGACGGCGTTGACTACTCTGACGCCTATACCCACTGTTTGAAAGAATCTGGCTACGACGAAAACCTAGCCTGGGGTAACGGCGGCTGGGGAATGGATCCCGAATACACAGCCCTCCAAGTCGAAGCGAACAACAAGTGGGCGGCCTGTGCGAGGGAGAATAACTGGCCGGCGATCAAGGACTCCTCTATGCCAGTCGGTGATAGCAAGGACGATTGGCCAACTGTGTCGCTGCCGACGACCATCACCGAAGATCAACTGAGGACCCTCCTAAAGGCCTGCCCCAACTTCGACTCAGACGCCCAAGATATGCTCGAACAGTGGTGGCAGAACCCGACCGCAACCGGCTACCCCCCGGGCTGGACCCCCGACCCGAGCATCAGCATCGAGTGGCCCGACTCCCCCGGGAAAGACCCCGAATCAACGATGAACCCCGGCGAACAAGCCGAGATGGACCGCATCAACCGACTGTACGAGATCCTCTACGAGGCCCAGCAGGCGTACTGGGACAACAAATGGGGCAACGACTGAGACGAGCGAACCGGACACCACTGAAACCGGAACGCGGGAACGGTGACGCCAGCCGAGAGCAGAACAAGTTTACTTGTTATGCCGAGGCTAAGGGTTCGTTGACGAGCGCAGCGAGGAGCACGGTTCCGGTGGTCCAGCTAGTCAGATGCTATTTATTGACGAACAAGGCCATGGTACGCCCCAAAAGGACTGTGACCGTTTCGTCGTCTCATGCGCACTCACGTCCGGCCTTGATTGAGAAGATAATCAATGCCGATCTGGTTTGGTTCCCAATGAGTGTCAAGCACCGGCTACCTCCGGCGGAATCAGTCGGACCAGAGGGCGCGACGCGACATTGATAAGAAAAGGGTTACCGTCCGGGCTCTCCCAGGCGCTAACAGTCGCTCGATGGATGTTCACATCAATCCTAAGCTTCTCCCGAGCCAAATCCTGAAGCTCGACCAGGGTGTCAACATCCAGACTGCCTACCACTAGGACATCAATGTCACGAGGCGGAGGGCCAGTCTCCCCAAGGCGTCTGGCTGCCCACGACCCGTATATGAACGCTTCTTTGACTCCAGATAGACCATTTAGCAGATCACGCAATACAGGCACCGGACCGTATGTCATAGCGATCACCTCTGACATCGCCCTATACAACGGGTGGTCCGGGTTGACCCGTACGAGACGGTTGTTGCCCTCGCGCCGATCTGTCAGAACACCGGAGTCTACAAGACGCCCCAGTTCGCGGTGTGCCACCGCTGGCAAGACCTCAGCTCGACGGGCCACTTCAGCGAACGTCAACTCCTGCTGAGGGTCAGCGAACACTTCAGCAAGAATCGCTCCCACTGCGTCAGAGCGTACGAACGGTGTTAGAACCGACGGCATGGTCTTCACAATACATAACTATATCATCACGTTAAGTGAATGTACCGGAACTCGATGCATTCACCTAGTATGGATGCGCTGGGAGATGGCGGACTGGTGATTAGCAACCAGCTTTCAAACTCTTTCCGAATGTACCTTTCTAGCGAGCAGACGTCTCGACTCGAAGGTACGACCCGGGTATGGGGGCTTTACATCAAAGATACACGCTCAGAAAAACGAGTCCCACCGGAAACGACGAGCGGCGTCGATGGCGATGATATTTTTGCCAACCGTACGTCCGAGAAGTCCTGGTTCAAGTCTGTGGTAACGGATGTGGTAAGGTGTTCCCATGACAATTACCATGGATCGGGCTGGCAGGGTGATGCTGCCGAAGGCTGTTCGCGAGCGGCATGGGCTCACTGAAGGCGCGAAACTGGACATCATTGAAGAAGGCGCGTTGATCATCATTACCCCTCAACCGGCCCAGATCGAGATAGTTGAGGAAGACGGTCGCTTGGTTGCCGTTGGGGGTGCCCCAGTCACAGACCAGATGGTGCGAGAGATTCTCGAAAGTATTCGGCGATGACTATCACCTTGATGGACACCTCCGTTGCGGTTCCCCTCCTACTGTCGAGCCATCCCGACCATGCCCTAGTGGCCTCCTGGGCGAAAGGAAAGGATCTGGCTTTCGCTGGACATGCCACCTTCGAAACTTACGCTGTCCTGACTCGTCTGCCGGTTGACTCCCGGCTCACCCCCACCCAAGCCCAGCAACTGATCGCCCAGTTCGCCGATAGTGAGCATCCCCTCACAACCTCCCACCAAGAAGCTGTACGACTAATGGCGACCCTCAACATCACTGGAGGACAGGTCTACGACGGCCTAGTTGCCTTGTCGGCCATAAACCAGAAGCTTGCCACCCGCGATCAGCGCGCCCACGACCTATACCGCAAACTCGGTGTCGAAGTAGAAATCGTCTGAGGAGCCGAGGACTGGCTGGTTACCCTCCCAGATGGCAGACTTGTGACTACGGAAAGATACTTGGGCAGGGGGGAACCGTGGGAAAGAAGACTTTGAGTGGGGTGGGGATTGGTTTGATCATCTCCGGCCTACTAGCTATTGGCTTGGCTGGGGGCGGGGTTGTTCTGTGGGGGGAGGCGGCGCAGGCGCGCGGACAACAGTGGTACGACTCCCGTACTGAGGTCGAACCCACCCTTGACTTGGCCTGGTCTCCGGGCGCGGTGGGCTGGCAAACCGTAACGATGGCACCGGGGACGACCTGGGCGGTCTGGACTGAGTCTGGCGCTGGCGGCCGGTGTTCCTTGGTTAGGGCCGATGGTTCCCCCGGGCATTGGCTCTCGGACTTCGCCGGACGGGACAATCGTCCAGAGCGTCCTTCAGCAATACGCTTCAACGGCGTTGTCTACGCGTCAATGCAATTTAGCGCCGACGACAATCAGGTTAGCGCCGACGATGACCCGATCGTCGTCCACGTCGCTTGCATAACGAGTTCGACCTTCTCCGTCGCCCCCATGCCGGGCCCAGTCGTCAACTACCTCCCCAACCGGTGGGCAGCGACAACGCTTGTCATCGCCTTTGCCGTCGACATCGTCGCCCTACTGGCACTGTCCGTCATCCTTCTCACCCGACGATGGTCCCACCGCTGACGGTTCCGGAACACGGGGACGGTGACGCCAGCCGAGAGCAGAACAAGTTTACTTGTTATGCCGAGGCTAAGGAAACCGTTGACGAGCGCAGCGAGGAGCACGGTTCCGGTGTTCCAGCTAGTCATACTGGTTTGCCGGAACGCGGGGACGGTTCCGGTGTTCCAGCTAGTCAGATCCTATTTGTTGGCGGGCACGATCATTGTACGCTCCATCGAATGATCTGGGTACTGCTAATACCTGTTACCCGAGATATCTGGCGAACAGGTAGCTGATGAGCTCGCATCGCCTGTACCACCGCCTGCTGCCCAGCCCGATCGAGACGCTGGAAATCGGAGCTAGACCCAACACCAGACAGGGAGGCAACGAGCAGCCAGGCCTCATCATCAGTCACTCGACACCCCGCCTCTCTGACCTCAGAAACACCTAGTGATTCAGCGATCGCCGTACTGTAACCAGCCTCTGCCCGAAAGAGCGTTGGCAAGGGAAGGATCGCCTCCAGACGCGCTAGATCCACCAAAGACGATTCCCTCCCAAGCGTTGGCCGACTGGACCAGCGGTACTGACTTGCCTCCTTGCACAACCCTGCCGAAACCGGATTGTGGTGAACATACAGCAACACCGTTTGGAAGTAGGCGTCGTCTTCCACCGCTTCACTGATAAACCTGCCCTGGAAGAGTGGCCCAACCCGGTCATACTTCCGGTTGTACAACCCTGCATACCGTACGCCCATACGCTTCATCGTCATCGAAATCGGTTCTTTTCCCTCTTCAAGCACTAAATGGACATGATTCGACATCAGACAGTAGGCGAACATGGACGCCGAACTGGCTTGCAGGGCTTTCCTGAGACATTCCAAGAAGCAATCGTAGTCCGAGTTGTCTTCGAACAGCCGTTGCCGGTTTATCCCTCGAAAGATGGTGTGATAGATCCTTGTGTTGCTGCGCTGTCGCGGTTGTCGTGGCATTGTGACCTCCCGTGAGCAAATCTACAGACAAATCCCCACCTTAGGAGAGTTATCCACAGGGCAATTTCGTGGCGATCACCACACCAGGACACACGCCACCAAGCAAGCACACCATCACTTGGAATGCCGTCTGACTACGCGGAACATCGGAACCGTCCCCATGTTCCGCCCATGTTCCGCACATGTTGAAAACGTCTGAGGGGCCACAACTGTGTCGTCAGCTCCACAGTGGTTCGGAAGGATTGGGAGTATGGCATAATATGCCATAGGAGGTGACAGATGCCTACACGTAATGTGGTAATTACCGAACATCAGCAGGCGTTCATTGAATCACTGGTTCAGTCTGGTCGGTTTCAGAACGCCAGTGAGGTGTTACGCGACGGCCTGAGGCTTGTCGAGACCCGTGAGGCGCGTGATGCCGCAAAACTCGAGACCTTGCGTCTGGCTGCCCAGGTCGGCTGGGCTGATATCGCCGCTGGACGATACATAGATGTTGAAGACATTGATCTTGAGGAATACGTTGCCAGCCGAGGCGCAGTGTTGGTAGCAGCCTGATGGCGCGGTACCGGCTATCGCATGCCGCCGTAGCGGACATTGACGCCATTCTTGAATGGTCTGGTGCCCACTTCGGCGAGTCGGCGCGACGCCGCTATGCGGCCCTAATTGCCGCGGGTTTGCGAGATATCGCGAGAGTTCGCGATGGTCTTGGTGCGAAACCAAGACCGGAACTCGGAGAGCTAGTCTACTCGTGGCACCTCCGCTTGAGCCGGGAGAAAGTGCTAGGTGATCTAGTTCATGCTCCCCGGCATTTTGTTGTTTACCGCGTCGAAACAAGCGGAGTCATCATCGGACGGATACTTCATGACTCCATGGACCTCGAACGTCACATTGACTCCGAGTCGGCTTGGCAGTCCTAATAATAGTGACTCGCAGGGGATGATGATAGCGGTTGGGGACTGGCGAGGTGACCGGTTGCTCATGGTGTTGTATCCTGGAAATAATGAGGATGTCGTTTTTAGGGGAACTGGTGACAAATGGGGAAAATGGGGCCGTACTTGACCAACCGACGGGTGGGGCGAAAACACTGGTAGGCCTGTTTGGCCAAAAAATACTCGCCATTGGACGATCATTTAGAAAACCTTCGGGTGGGATCAACTGGGTGCGTATCATCACGATTGTCGTGACGACCGTGGTGTTTATAGTTGTGATCTGGGCGTTTCAGGCTTGCGCTGTCAGTGGAATCATCAACTGCGGCAGTCTTTTGCCGTACGTTGTGGTGTTGACTGATGCCCATCTGGCGCCTTTCAAGGGCCTGCAAGCATTCAATCTGACCACCACCTGGGGATTGGTACTCCCAATGTGGTTCGTTACCGCCGCCTTCGTCATCGAACTGATATCTCGTCTCAGGGCGAAGCGGCTTGGGGCCGATCTTGCAGCCATGATCCCAAGCGTAGTTCGTTTCCTAAGGACCCCAGTGAGGGTTTTCCGAACACCAGGCCTTGAACGAGCGTACGGCCTTGGGCTCGCCCTGCTCGTTGTCTTCTTCGCTTTCAACCCGATCATCATCGTTGTGATCGCTTTGTGGGGGCTACTCTCCATGGGTAGCGAGCGTCCTGGTGGCCCACTCGTCTTCTTTGTCCAAGCCAAGATGGATTTCAACCGGTTGCGGCGTCGTGACCTTGAGGCGGGGATTGAGCGCACCCTCGGCTTTACTGGCGGATTCATCGTTGGCCTGTGGGGCGGTGGGCTGATCGTGTTGCTGAGTTGGTTCGCCTTCGATTACGCCTTATGGGCGCGCCTGGTGTTCCTGATTTTGCCCGCGATCATCGCCTTTGTGCTCCCACCCATCCTGGCTAAACGCCAAACTAACCAACACATCCTGACCCAGACAAGCGAGGTCTCCGCATGATGCTTCAACGTTTCCTCATCGCCACTGGCCTGCTTTTCATTGGCTTCGCTTTGACTGGTTGTTCCGAATCAGGTCCACCGCTCTCGGAATGCGAGATCAATAAGGCGACTAAGCGCTCAGATTGGTGCGAACACGTCACCCTGGCGGACTTTGCCGATGACCGCTCCTGCTGCTACGGCGACCTCAATCGCGACGGCAACAACCCAGACCAAGAGTCAGAGTCGGACCCGTGGACAGATGCCAAGAACGCTGCCACGGCGGCTCTCGCCGGTATCGGCATCCTGGCGGCTGCGGTGGTCGGCTCGGCTAAGCAGCAGGCGACTGGCACCTCTGACGCTGGACTCGCTGTAAAAGCCGCTAGTCAGCTGAAAAATTTCGCAGAGTTTGCTAACAAGCTAAAGCCCGGCGACACCGCCGAAAATCGGCAGTGGAACGCTGAACAGGCAGCTGGTTTGTGGGAAAGCAATTTCTGGATGGCGCCCTGGATGGGGAAGATACCGAACTTGGTGATTGACGCCACCGATGGCCTAAGTGGCCAACCCCCTGGCAAGGCGCCTCCCCCGCAGCCCCCGACCCCAGGAACGAACGACAACCCAGCTGGTCTACCCCAGTTCCAACCCGGGGAAGGCCCATAACGAACGTGGGCGGAACACGGGAACCATCCCCGTGTTCCACGTCCTCACCGAAGATCTGGTCGATACTCTTGGAAGTCTGATGCCACCGCCTTTACCTTCTTCCGTGGCTCGAGAACGGTGTTTCGACGGCGAATCGCCATTCTCACCCACCAGGCCGTAAAAAGCACCAGCCAGACTGCGATTGGCGGCAGGATCAGCATGAAGATGATAACATCGGAGTCCCAGTTTTTCCCACTACCGAGAGATACCCCTGCCCATACGAACAAACCTAAGATGGCCAGACCAGCACAGAGAGCCAACATGAATGTAATCATATTCGCCCACTTCACCGACTTTGGCGCGTCAACATACTCCGGTTCCAGAACCTCATGTTCGGGGGTCAATTCGGGTAGATCGTCTCGCTGCTTGGCTCGACGTCTGGTTACGGCTGCCCAGCGAAACACAAACGCAGTCAACCCCCAAGAATGAGAGCCAAAATCATCAGCATGATCGCCGTCCCCTTGGCAACATCGAGGACAACGATGTCGGTCGAGTCTTCTGGGTTGACCCATATCGAGCCTGAATCCCCGGCGAGCCACCGGCCGTCAGTCAGTTGCCTAACCTTCACCTCATAGATGTGGCCGTCGATATCGTAGGTCAGGTAGCAAGCCATCATGTATGTACCATGGCAATCAAGGGTCTCCTGTACACGAGCTTCAACTACGATCCAGTCCGAGGCGCGTTGCACAGCAGAGAGCTGGTTCCAGGTGCCCACCAGCGCCAGAATCGCAAAATACCACAATAGGAATGTCACCACTATCGTCCGCCCGAAGGTCAACATCTTGCCCCCTTTCCGCTTCGCCAGTATGACCCTGGACGCACCGGAACACACGCCACCAAACAAGCACACCGTCACTCAAAATTCCGTCTGACTACGCGGAACATCGGAACCGTTCCCTTGTTCCACCTCAGCATTTCGTCTTGGGAGTGGGTAGTTCTCCCCATTGTGGGGGGGAGGGTGGCGGCAGGATAGTTAGGTCGTACTTCCACTGCGGAGGCACAACTTAGGAAAGGAACAGGTGATGAAGTCATTCACTACGAGGCAACCAGGCAACGCCGCTCGTTTTCTCCTGACTGCTGTCGCTGCGGCGGCGGTCAGCTTAGCGGGGCTGGTGTTAGCCCCACAGGCTCAGGCTGCGACGAACTGTCCCACAGGGCAGTTCTGCTACTACTATCAATCAAACCAGCAAGGATCAATGAGAGGGTACACCGGATCTGTGTCGACCCTGACTGAAGCCTTCACCGCGGAAGGCGCCGGAAAAGGCATCGCTGTTCGCAACAACTCCTACTCCGTTTGGAACAACACCTCAGTCTCAGTGACCGTGTACTACTCCCCGAACTACGCAGGCGCATCCCAAACCATCCCAGCTGGAACCAAA
>JAIRKB010000146.1 GCA_031260385.1 Propionibacteriaceae bacterium
GGAGTGGTCGGGCGGTGAATCATCGGTGACAATCACCCCGCCTAGGGTGGTGAGAGGATGAAAATGCGGCCGAGGGCAGTCCAGGGCGGAAGCATCTAGGCCGTCGACGTAACGGCCAACCGTTTCACCATCGAAGTTGATGTCCATGATCACCCGTTGGGCCCCCACCCATGGCGCGCCAAGCTCGGCGAAGGTTTTAGCCTCCTCGGCCACCTGCCGACACCAGTGGTCAACCTTGGGCACGACCACCCAGGTCGCACCATCTCGCTCGAGCCGTGATAAGAAAGATCCGGGAATACGGCGTGGGTCCGCACTAGAAGCGACGGTGTCGAGCACGGTCGTGAAGGCCCCAATCTCGTCCAGCGGACACAGCAGCGAAACCGACGGGTCTCGCAGATGGTCGATCAAGTTCTCGGTGAGATCCGTGCGGCCGTAGGTCTCACTAGTCTCGGGCTGTCCTTGGATTGCTAGTTTCAGCAGGTCGTCGGCATAGAAGAGGGTCGCTCGGCCTTTCGTTCCGCGCACAGTAACGTACGGCGAAGCCTGCTCGTCCGCAGCGAGCGTAAGCCCGAGTCCGACGGTCACGCCACCCTTGGTGACGCAGCGAAGGGCTGACGTGTCGTCGCAGTCAATGTCATTCGCCCGGTAGAGATCGAGGTCCACGCTCGCGAGATCTCCGAGACGAGTTGCACCGGCGATCTTGAGCGCGGTGGCGACGGCGTGGGCGAGCGGATTGGTGACGACACCGTCGCAGACCGGCACACCGTCTAGGGTCCGCTTTCCCGCCCATGACGACCGAGTGAAATACGCCACCGACCGTGACCAGGTCCCGACCGCACCCACACCGATGACCTCGCCGAGAACGCCATCTTCGATGATGGCAGCTAAGGCGGGCAACGCCTGGGAACCGAACGACTGAAAACCCACCTGAATGGCTTGCCCGGTGTCGCTAGCGACGCCCAGGAGGCGCTCGAAATCGGCCAGGCTCGGTGTCGGCGGTTTCTCCAGTAGAACGTTTGCCCCGGCTTTCATGGCGGCGATTGCGAGCGGAACATGAGTATGGATTGGGGTGCAGAGAACGACAATGTCTGCCACTGAGCCATCGGCCAGGTAGTCATCAAGGGTGGGATACCCAGGGACGCTAGCAGCGAAGGCGGCGATATTGGCGGGGACTGTCTCACCCAGACGAGCCAAGCCTCCCCCACTGATCAGCGCTGCTAACTGGGCTTGCCCAGCCTGCGCCAGACGGTGGATATTGGCGATGTGGACTGGCCCGAACCCTCCCACACCAACAAGCGCGAGACTAGGTGCGTCGGTCTTGATGCCTACCATGGTCTCTGCTCCATCTTGGGTGACGACCCAGTTCCTCCCCGGCATCGTGCAGGGGAGGTTGGCATAATATCAGTTCTCCGCCGATTTGGGAATGCGCTTACCGTGGCCTCCGGACGATCACCCTTCCGCGCCTAGTTGGAGTTGCGAAAAGTAGAGTCAGGCGGCATGATTATGGAAAGCGTTTACCCAGCGCGAACTCAACCACTCGGACGGAGGCGACTCTTGACTCAACCATCACAGTCCAGCTCTGAGGCACCGACCCCGCCGACTCGGGAGATTGGCATCATCATGAACGGGGTCTCGGGGCGGATGGGCTACCGTCAGCACCTCGTCCGATCGATTCTGGCGATCCGGGATGCTGGAGGTATCGAGATGCCTAACGGCAGTCGGATCACGGTGCGTCCGCTGCTGGTCGGTCGCAACAGCGCCAAATTAGCCCAGATTGCTGAACGGCACGGCATCGAGGACACCTCAACCGATCTGGATGCGGCCCTCGCCGATCCCCGGTGGGAGATCTACGCGGACTTCCTGGTCACGAAAGCCCGGGTGGCGGCATTGCGCAAGGCAATCGCCGCGAACAAGACTATCTACACCGAGAAGCCGATCGCTGAAACACTCGACGAAGCGGTCGACCTCGCCCGACTGGCTCGCGACATGAAGGTACGAACCGGTGTCGTCCACGACAAGCTCTATCTTCCAGGCTTACGTAAACTGCGCCGTTTGATCGACGCAGGCTACTTCGGTCGGATACTCAGTGTGCGCTGCGAGTTCGGATACTGGGTTTTCGAAGGCGACTGGCAGCAGGCACAGCGGCCGAGTTGGAACTACCGAGCCGAAGCCGGTGGTGGTGTTATCTCCGATATGTACCCACACTGGTGTTACGTCCTAGAGAACTTGTTCGGCCCGGTCCGCAGTGTCTACACCCAGGCGGCCACCCACATCCCCCAGCGCTGGGATGAGCGCGGCGAACCGTACCTCGCCACCGCCGAGGATGCCGCGTACGGCATCTTCGAGCTCGACGGCGGGATCATCGCTCAGATCAACTCTAGTTGGACGGTCCGGGTGAATCGGGACGAACTAGTGGAGTTCCAGGTGGACGGGACCCTAGGCTCGGCCGTGGTCGGCCTGTTTGGGGCGAAGATTCAGCCGAGGACAGCGACGCCCAAACCAGTCTGGAACCCAGATATCGCCGACGAACACGACTATCCATCCGACTGGATTACGATGCCCGCTAATGATGAGTTTGGTAACGGATTTAGGCGGCAATGGGAGGAGTTCCTCACCTCGTACGCTCTCGGCACTGCCTACCCGTTCGACTTGGCTGCCGGGGTCCGCGGGGTCCGCCTCGCCGAGGCGGCTCGCCGGTCGAGCGATGAGGGCCGCAAGATTGTCCTAGCGGAATTGGGTTTGGAATGACGAACTCTCTAAGGAACCTAATGGGATTCCAAGCGGACCCCCGGCTGTCGCTGAACCAAGCTTGCCTGAAGCGACAGAACCTCGCGAACGCTCTGCGGGCGGGGGTGGACGGCGGTCTGCCCGCGATCGGTCTCTGGCGAGAGCCGGTCGCCGAAATAGGTTTAGCCAAGGCAGCCGCGATGCTGGCTAGGTCCGGCTTGCGCTTGTCAACCCTTTGCCGGGGTGGATTCTTCACCGCCTACGAGGGTGACCAGCGACGCTGGGCGATTGACGATAATCGCCGCGCCATTGACGAAACAGCCACCCTAGCCGCCGCCGGAGCGGCGGGGTCCCGGGCGGTCCTAGTCCTAGTGGCGGGTGGCCTTCCCGAGGGGTCGCGTGATCTGGCGGGCGCGCGAGGCCGGGTTAGGCAGGCCTTGGAGGAACTCGCCCCCTTTGCCCAGGCAGCCGGAGTTACCCTGGCGGTAGAACCGCTGCACCCGATGTTCGCCGCCGACCGGGCAGTGGTGTCCACCCTCAAGCAAGCCCTCGATCTCGCCGACGGCTTTCCACCCGAGGTCGTGGGTGTGGTGATCGACACCTTCCATGTCTGGTGGGATCCACAGGTTCTCGAACAAATCAGCCGGGCGGGTGGAGAAGGGCGCATCGCCAGCTACCAGGTCTGCGACTGGAAGACTCCTTTACCAGCCGATGTTCTGGCTTCCCGGCATTATCCCGGCGATGGTGTTGTCGATTTCCACCTCTTGACTCGGGCCGTATCTCGAGCTGGCTACAAGGGGGACATTGAGGTGGAGTTATTCAACGAGGATATCTGGGCTGACGAGCCGGGCAACGTCGTCAATCGGGTGGTGTCCAGCTTCGGCGAGTCCGTCTCGCCTCATCTGGGGCGGTCGTAGAGTCATGACTATGCAGACAAAAAGTAATGACTTACCACCCTCGGGTATCCCAACTCTCATGGATGTGGCCGTGGAGGCTGGGGTGTCGCTCGCCACGGCTTCGAGGGTCCTGAACGGCTCAACTCGGCGCGTGGCTGACTCATTCCGCGCCCCAGTGCTCGTAGCGGCGGCGAAGTTGGGGTACACCGCTAACCTATCGGCCCAGGCGACAGCCCGTGGTACGGCAATGGTGATTGCTCTCCTGGTGGCCGACATCGCCGACCCGTACTTCGGACGACTAGCCGCCGGCGTTGTTCGCGGCGCTGACGAGGTCGGCATGATCGTCACCATCTCGATCACCGAAGCCGACCCAGCACGGGAGATCCGCCTCATCCGAGAGCTGCGCGGAATGCGTCCGCACGGTTTGATCCTGGCGGCGTCTCGCAAAGGTGAGATGGACGCCGCGCTAGAGGCCGAGCTTGAGGCGTTCTCCCGAGGCGGTGGCAGGATCGTCGCCCTGGGGCCCGGCGTGAAGGATTCGAGAACGGTGACCATCGACAACTGCGGTGGTGCGCTGCGTCTCGGACACACCTTAGCAAGCCTTGGCTACCGCCGGGCTATCGTGCTAGGCGCCGCCAAGGGTGTGCGTTCCTCTGATGAACGCCTTGACGGCTTCACCAAGGGATTCTGCGGTGATGGCGGCCAGGTTGAAGCTGTCTATCACGGGGAGTACGACCGTGACTCCGGTTACCAGATGGTGGCCGAGGCAATCAAGGACGGGCTAGAGGCCGGGACCTTGGTCTTCGGAGCTAGTGATGTGCTTGCCGTCGGTGCGCTGGCTGCCCTTCGGGAAGCCGGGCGGAGCGTCGAGGATATCGCGGTTGCCGGTTTCGGTGACTCGTCGGTCGGCCGCGATGTTGTTCCGTCGCTTACCACGGTAGGTATTCCCCTCGAAGATGTCGGGTATCAGTTGCTCCGCGCCGCGGTTGACGACCAGTGGCAGTGTGAGGTGCCGCCACACCTCGATGTTGTGCTCCGAGAGAGCACACCGCGTCGCATTTGAGGCGGATACCGCACCGAAGCCCCAATAGGAAAGGAAGAAGCACAATGCCTGCAGTTGCACTGGTGACCGGAGGGAGTCGGGGCATCGGCTTGGGGATCAGCCGTCGGCTGGTCTCGGACGGGTTCGCGGTGGCGATCCTGGCCACCAGTCCAGAGCCAAGCGAGGCTATGGACGGGTTGCGCCAACTCGCTGGGGATCAATCGCTGGTCCGATACGTGCGCGGGTCAGTGGCCGACCTCGAAGATCATCAACGCTTCATTGACGATGCGGTCAATGCCTGGGGGCGATTGGACGTTCTGGTGAACAACGCCGGGGTCGCGCCCGAGGTGCGGGCTGATCTGCTGGTGGCCACCCCGCAATCCTTTGACCGGGTGCTGGGCATTAACCTGCGTGGTCCTTACTTCTTGACCCAACAGTTCGCCAATCGAGTCATCGCCCTGCGGGGCGATCGCCCGCCCGTGGCTGGTCCGGGTGACCAGTGGCTCGCTAGCGGTCACCGTCCCGACCAGCCAGTGGCAACCATCGTCAATCTGTCGTCGATCTCGGCGACCGTGGTATCGACGAGCCGGGGTGACTACTGCCTATCGAAGGCTGGTCTAGGCATGGCGACGCAACTGTGGGCCGTTCGCCTCGGCCCCGAAGATATCGTCGTTTATGAGGTTCGGCCCGGCGTCATCGCCAGCGATATGACGGCTAGCGTTGCGGAACACTATGACGCCCTCTTCGAACGGGGCCTGGCCCCGATCAACCGCTGGGGGTATCCGGTGGATGTCGCGGCAGCGGTGTCGATGCTTGTGGCTGGCGGAACGCCGTACTCGACCGGTGAGGTCTTCCACGTTGACGGTGGCTTGCACCTTCCTAGGCTGTGAGGGGCCAGCCATGGGTGACCGTATCACTGGGGCGAGGAATGTACCGATTGCTGGTACCTCCCTCCCAGTAGTGAGCGCCAAAACCGTCATCGTCGGCACTGGAGCAGCGGGCTACGCCGCAGCGGTGCGGCTCGCCAAGCTCGGTTATCGCGACCTGGTAATGGTTACTGACAAGCGGAGGGCTGGTACCTCCCGAAACGCCGGATCGGACAAGCAAACCTACTATAAACTGACCCTCGCCGGAGACGGTGGAGACTCAGTCGGCGAACTAGCTCGAACCCTGTTTGCTGGTGGGGCAATGGATGGGGACCATGCGCTTGTCGAAGCGGCCGGCTCGACCAAAGCCTTTATGCAACTAGTCGATCTGGGAGTCCCTTTTCCAGAAAACCGCTACGGCGAGTATGTTGGCTACAAGACGGACCATGACCCCCGCCAGCGAGCAACCTCAGCCGGGCCGTACACCTCACGGACAATGGTCGAACAACTGGAGGCGCGAGCCTGCGACAATGGGATCGAGGTCTTCGACGGCTGCCAGGTGGTCGACATCGTCACGATCGGCGAGGGCCGGGAACGACGGGTTGCCGGGTTGCTAGTGCTCCGCGATAGCGCCCCGGGAGCGGGCAGGCCAGCCTGGTTGTTGTTCCGCTGCGCCGCGATCATCTACGCCACCGGCGGCCCGGCCGGCTTGTACGCCGCCTCCGCCTACCCCCATAGCCAGTGGGGGGCGGCGGGTGCGGCCTTCCGAGCGGGGGCGCGCGGGAAGAATCTGACGGAATGGCAGTTCGGCCTAGCGTCGCTGCGCCCGCGCTGGAACGTGTCCGGCACGTATATGCAAGCGCTGCCGAGATTTGTCTCCACCGATATCGCCGGAGGCGACGAACGGGAGTTCCTCGCTGAGGCGATCGGCGATTACCCACGGTTGCTCTCCTTAACCTTTCTCAAGGGCTACCAGTGGCCCTTCGACGTCCAGAAGGCTCGTGATGGTTCGTCCCTGATCGACCTCCTAGTCCACCAGGAGACAGTGCTGCGCGGACGGCGAGTGTATCTCGACTATCGCCGTAACCCTGTGCATGATGACCTTCGCCCAGAAGCCCTCGACTGCGAAGCGTACGACTATCTGGCGCGAGTGGGGGCTCTATCAGGCAGTCCGGTCCAGCGTCTTCGCCACCTGAATGAGCCTGCTTACCAGTTTTACCTAGGCAAGGGCCCGTCGGTCGATCTGGAGGTCGACTTGCTGGAAGTCGGCATCTGTGCGCAGCACAACAATGGTGGCTTAGCCGTCGACTCCTGGTGGCAATCGAACCTGGCTGGGCTGTTTCCCGTCGGCGAGGCCGCTGGCACCCATGGTGTCTACCGTCCGGGTGGTGCAGCGCTCAACTCCGGTCAAGTCGGGGCCGCCCGCGCGGCCGAGTATGTCGCGGGCCACGATATCCGGCTGGTGGAAATCAATGAGTTTGCGACCGCCGCCGAGCCGGTGGTCCAGGCGGCTGACGATCTCGCTGGCTCGGCGGCTCGCCGCTCCTTGGCAGGTATGCCCGACAATGGCGACACCATCTTGCGCGGGGTTCAGAAGCTGATGAGCCTCAACGTCGGCCTAGTCCGCTCTGTGGTCTCAGTTCGGGAAACGCTAAACCAAGTCCGTGACGAGTTGGCCAGATTCCCCGACCAAGTAGTGGCGAACCCGGCGTCTCGGCAAACGGTACGCGAGGTATTTCGGGCCCGCGATGTCCTCCTGACAGCGTTCGTCTATCTGGCAGCCATCGATGACTACCTCACCCATGGTGGTCGTTCTCGCGGCTCAGCGCTCTATTCGGACCCGTACGGTGACCTGCCGAGACTCCACTTAGGGTCTGACCCATCAGCAGAGACTAGTCTGCCCGACTGCTTCCGCTTCCGCCTTGATGGCGGTGCACTCGACTCTCAGGTTCAGGAAGCCTGGTGGACACCCGGATCCCAGGCTGGTTCGACCAAGCTCGCTTGGCGCGAGCGCCGACCGATCCCCTCCGCGGATGGCCTCTTCGAGGATGTCTGGCGCGATTTCCGCGACCGTCGATTAAGTGCGCAGCGTCGGCCCAGTCACTAGAAGGCCAAAGACTGCGCCATACGGGTATGACTCCGCTCAGCGCGAAAATATTGCCGTGCCACAAATTTCCGTGGTAGGGATTTACTGTCCATCGGTGCGTAGGGGAGGTAACCAAGTCGGCGCAGGGTCCACAAGACGAGGTTGAACCCCGCGATCGACTTGCATCGTACGCCTCTGGTTAGTCATTTAGTAAGGTCTGGCACCCAACGGGATTAACCCGAGGGGGCGCCAGGCTTGTCCGTTGAAAGCCAGCAGTGTCAGTTCCGTGACCCGGAAGGAGAATGGGGCGAAGGGCGGCAGGCTCTGGCGCAGATGATCGAGAAGGTCTTCGGTCTGGGATTCGGCGACTGTCAAGTGTGGGATTACCTCGTCGTACTGGCCTTCGAATGGCGGGTAGTCGGGCCACTGGCGCCACACGGCGTTGGTCAACGCAACGAAAGCTTCGGTGGGGGTCGGTTTCAACCACAGCGTCCCCGGGAAGCGGCCGACGCCGCATAGTTGGGCATCGAATGGCTCTAGGGTCGCCGCAACGGCGCGCAACCGGCTGAGCTGGTGAGCATCGATCAACTCCTGTGGCAACCACGGATACAACACCGTGACATGAGCGGGCAAACCCTCAACCTCGCGGACATAACGAACACGGAGGTCACCGATCAGTTGATCGGCCTCGGGAACGGCAACCACTAGCCCGGTGACACCGACAGGAAACGTACTCATGGCTCAGATCCTATCTGGGCCGCTGAGCCCGGTTGGACGATCGTCACCAGATATACGAGGAGCCGACTGCGCCATAGGAGTGCCAATGGGGACAAATCCACGTGGATCGCGCTTAGGCTAGAATTGCCCTAGCTTAGGCGGACAAGGATAAAGCCTGGTTCGCCCAAGGCTTTAGCCCCATTTGATATCCGGCTGGCCGGACCACCACCTTATGAGGAGGGACGCGGTGCAAACCATATCTGTCAGTTCTTCACCTTCTTACATAAAGAGAATTTCTGCTGTTGCTGTCGCGATGATGCTCGGCCTCGCCGGGCTGACCGCGTGTGATATCAAGCCACCGGCCAGTGACGGTCCGAGCACTGGCAATCCGAGTATTGAGGGTGCCCAACCGGCAGCCTATACGGTGACCTTTGATACCTCCTCGGCGGGTTCCGGGCTGGGGGCTTACTACCACTACTACAACACGATCGGTGCCACGATCGTCACCTTGGAAACGACCGAGGAGACCGGTTGGTGTGGTGTGGCCGAGGGAACCGGCGAATACTACGACAACGGCTGGGTGGCCGAGACCCATTTTCCTTTCACGGTGAAGCTCTGTCTCCACCCCTCCGCCCAGTCTCTCACCGTTAGCATTGATCGGTTCTGCTTGGA
>JAIRKB010000236.1 GCA_031260385.1 Propionibacteriaceae bacterium
CTGACCACCGTCCAAATGGCCGCCACTTGGCGCCAGTTCCCGGGAGAGTCGGCGCCGATCTGCGATCTTGAGTGGGATGGGACGGTCGATATCGGCGAGCCGGTGATCTTGACCTGGAACACCATGGCCTGGGGATCGCAGGTTGATCGTGGTCCGACGCTCAGTCTCCATGAGCCGTACGAGTTGGGGGAGTCGCGTCTCGTCGGCAAGGTCGCCTATCAGGGTGGCTATGGTTATGCCAATGCCCGCCAAACCGGCTTCGATGAATCCCGCCGCCCGATCTGGCTGCCGATGACCTATGTCGAAGACGAGATCGCCGCGACGATTACCGCCACGATCTCCTCTTGGGAAGCCTGGCGCTGATCCCCTTTGGCTAGGGCAGTTCGATTATGGTGGTGACTCCTAAGCGGTCGAGGAAGGTGGGGTCGTGGCTGACGATCAAGATGGCACCGCGATAGCTGCTTAGGGCTTCGACTAGTTGATCGACGCTGGTTAGATCCAGGTTGTTGGTGGGCTCGTCGAGGATCAGTAACTGGGGTGGAGGTTCGGCGAAGAGCAAGCAGGCTAAGGCGACGCGGAAACGTTCCCCACCCGAAAGGGAGGCGACCGGACGGAAGACAGTGTCGCCGCGTAGGAGTAAGCGGGCGAGGCCCGCTCGCAGGTTCGCTTGGGTGGCGTGGGGGGCCCGGGCGGAGACATTATCGAGGGCACTAGCGGTTTCGTCGAGGAGGTCGAAGCGTTGGGGAAGGTAACCAATCTGCTCGGTGAATAGCTCTCCGCGGGCGGTGGTGGTCCCAGACCAGTCGCGGCGACCTAAGAGCGATTCGATCAAAGTGGTCTTACCGACCCCATTGCGGCCCGCTAAGGCGACTCGCTCGGGACCAGACAAAATGAACTCGGTGGTCGCGGTCGTTAAAGTGAGGATCTGCTTCGAAGCATGGACACCGGGATCGGGAAGATCAATTTGGATGGGTTCGCTTCGGCGGACCCGCTCGGAGGCCGTCGCCAGGCTGGCTTGGGCTTCGCTGACCCGATCCTTGGTGGTGCCCCGATCCCGGGCGACCCCGGCTTCGGCAGTGTCACGCATGAAGTTACGGGCAGACTTGCCGAGCCCTTCACCAATCGCCTTGGCTTTACCGCGTGCGAGGTGACGGGCCGTACGCTCTAGGGTTTCGGCGCGAACCCGCTTGGCGGTGCGGACCTGCTGGGCAGCGGACTTTTCCGCTTGTTGGGCGGCGGCTTGTTCGACGGCTAAAGCCGCCTGCCATTCGGAAAAACTACCACCGAAGACGGTCAACACCCCGGAGTAGATCTCCGCGATAGAGTCCATCTGATCTAGCAGGCCAATATCATGGCTGACCACGATCAGGGTGCCCGGCCAGGTTCGTACCATCTCCATCACCGCTTGGCGCAAGACCCGGTCGAGATTGTTGGTCGGTTCATCGAGCAGGGTGATCGTCGCGGGGTTGAGTCGACATCCGGCGATGGCCGCGACCATCGTCTCCCCACCGGAGAGGGTGGCGATTGGCCGGTCGAGGGCAGCTTGGGCGAGGGAGCCGCCAAGGATGTCGAACTGGCGGAGGATCTCATTGACCCGATCAATGATCTCCCAGTCGTCGCCGAGGGTCTCGTAGTCGTCCGGATCGGTGCTGCCGGACTCGATCGCTGACAAGGCCTCCAGCTTCTCGCGTACCCCCAGCAGATCGGCCAGGGTGGCGGTGGGCGGAAGGGCGATAACTTGCGGCAGGTAGGCGACCGTCCCGGCGAGGTTCAGTTGACCGTAAGTGGGGGTGAGGTCACCGTTGATCAGACGCAGAATGGTTGTCTTACCGGAACCATTGGTCCCGATCAGACCAGTTCGGCCTGTGTTGAAGGTGGCCGAGATATCGTCGAGTACGACCGTACCATCGGGCCAGCAGAGTGATAGATGGGAAAAGGTGACAGGGAAGTTCATGATGTCTCCAGGGAAGAAGATGGTTAGGGCGACCACAAGACACCAGCGAACCCGCTCAGTGGCTAGTGGTTAGCGGTTTTT
The DNA here is from genome assembly GCA_031260385.1 of Propionibacteriaceae bacterium. Classification (GTDB taxonomy): domain Bacteria; phylum Actinomycetota; class Actinomycetes; order Propionibacteriales; family Propionibacteriaceae; genus WQYJ01. The sequence continues at coordinate 2,036 of JAIRKB010000236.1, forward strand.
ACCAACCAACATTGACTTCCTCATTTCCATTGGAGAAACCCCGTAGACACTCAGGGCCTTGTCAGCGGACATCATATCACCATTTGGTCAGTTGGTCACCAGCTTGACGCCTTGGTTTTTCCTGGGATAGATTGCGGTCTTCGCTAGATGCGATGGGGGCTTCGAGGCAAAGACGAGGTTGTCGAGTGTGCATGCTGATTAGGTCCCCTCTCCCTACAACCTACGGAGGATAATAATGACAAAAGAAGGCGCTAATACGGCAGCCGCCGCCCCCCAGTGGGCTAACCCGACCGCCGCTGGGATGGTCGCCCTGGCAGTAGCTTGCTTCAGTCACGCCGCAAATTTCGCTGGGCTAGTAAACGCCGGCGCTCTGGCCCTGTTGGGCTGCTGGCTGCTCGGTGGGTTTGTCGTCCAACTCATCGTGGCGTTGCTCGACTTGAAGAGCAATAACACTGCCGGTGGGAACACCTTCATGTTCTTCGCGGCCTTCTTCATGTTGGCCGGTGGGTTGGAGATGTTCTTCAAGTCTGGCGCCATCAAGATCGCCGAGGGTGTCCCGCTTGACACCCGGATTGACGGTTTCGCGTGGTTGGCTCTGACCCTGGTTCTGTGGACCTGGACCCCGGCTTTTGTGAGCTTCAAGTATAAGAAGTTCAACCTGCTCTCGATCATCATCTTGGCTCTTGATGTGGCTCTGCCAGTGATCACCTTTGTTGACTTCAAGTTCCTCGACCCCGCCACCCAAGCCGATACAATTTCGTTCCTGAAGCTGATCGCTGCCATCTTCTTGGCGATTGCCGGTATCTTTGGGGTCTATCTGTCCGCCACCCTGGTGGTCAACACGACCTACGGCAAGAAGGTCTACCCAATTATTGGCAAGTAATTGCCCTTAGCTACCAAGGGAGCGTTACCCACGCGGGTGACGCTCCTTTTGCTTGTTCGGGACAGCACCGGCCTGGGAACTAACGTATGTAAACATTCTGATACAATAGTGGCTATGAAGGCGCTGAATAGTGCGGCGGATATTGCCGGTTGGATCCGAGAAGAACTGACAGCGACGCCCGCTGATGTGGGCGTGATGACGCGGGTGATCGCCCGGGAGACTGATCGGTGGCGCGCCGCTCATCAGGCGGGGGAACCAGTGACCGCTCTGATCGCGGAACCAGCGCGGACTGGCGATCAACGCTGGGATGCTCTCCTTGAGGGGGTGGTGGCTTATCGCTGTAACCAACTCGGTGTGCCCCGTCCGGCCTGGACAAATCAGACCCGCCTGACTGTGGGCTGGAATCCATACGAAGACCATCCTTCGATCACCATGTCGCCAGGGTGGGCGTTACTCGACACCCTCGAAACCCCAGCCCCAATCCTCGATAAGGGCGTGACTTTTTCTTATCGAAACATGGAGTTGCTGTGACGCTTAGTCTCAAGGCCATTGCCGAGACTGTACGTACGGCTCGTACGACTCGGGCCTGGTCGCAAACGGAACTCGCCAAACAATCTGGCTTGTCCCGGCCGACCATCGCTCGGATTGAAGCGGGGCAGGATGTTTCCTTACGCTCCGTTGCCAAAGTCGGAGAGGCCTTGCAACTCGACCTAGCATTAGTCGCGGCGTCGTCCTGACGGTCCCTACTCGCTTAGGCGTGTGGCAGGGGGGTGGAATTAGGGAAAATTCCACATTTTTTCCACCATCGACTGATTGGCTTGACCTACTGTGAGGTTAGGATCGCGAACTCGTGGGTCCGGGGAGGGAGTGATAATGGGTGCGAAGACGGCCAGGCCGATGGCTTGGGTTTGCTTTGTTCTGGCGATTGGCGTGGTCCTTGGTTTGGGGGGTTGCGCCTCGCTATTGTCGGTTGGACCTGGTCCGGTGGCGCAGGTTACGCCGCGTACGAACCCTGGTACTGCCGGGGGTACGGCTGGGGGGACGGTGACGGGGGAAGCCACGGTCACATCCAGCGATACGAGCCAGACCAAGCCGAAGGCAGGGACTTGGCGGGCGAGGTTCACGGTTGAGACTAGCCAAAAGACCGAAACCTGGGTGATTGAATTTGGCATCAGTGATGACGGGCGCCGGGTGGCGACCATACAATTCGCGCATTATGCGGGAGAAATGACCCCGGGCACTTCCGTCTGGCTCATGGCCCCAAATACCGTGATTGAAAACAGCTCTTTCCCCTTCTCGCTGATGGAATATGTCGGCAGTTCCCAGCGCAACCACAAAGGCCAAGTGACCTTCACTTCAGCAACCACCGCCACGGGGACGATCGCTATCGCGGGGAAGGATTATCAGTTCACCGCCACCCCTTGAGAGCCCTCGATCAAAGCCGGGTTAACGCTAAGTCTATTAAGCGGCTTGCCTGATCCGCCAAACACAAGGGAATGTTTAGCAGGTCTGAATCGAGGGTGAGGTTTTGCCCAGAGAAGCGGACCCGAAGTGGGGTTTGTTCGCCGAACAAGCTCTGAAACTTCGTTAGACTAGGGCTCTTTACCGCCGTACCAGACTTTACTTCAACAGGTATAACCTCGTTGCGGTGTTGAATGAGAAAGTCCACTTCATAGGGCGGGTTGTTTTGGGCCCAATAGCGGGGAATGACCTCCAGTTGGGAGCGGAGGGACTGGAGAACATAGTTTTCGGTTAAGGCACCACGAAATTCGGTGAAAAGGCGGTTCAAGTCTGTCAAGGAGATCGGATCTAATCGCGACAGCTTTCGCAGGACCCCGACATCAGTCAGATAGATCTTGAAGGCGCTGAGATCATCGTAGGCACTGATTGGAAGTCCGACCCCTCTGGAGCGGTAGATCTGTGCGACAAGATCGGCACCGACCAGCCATTGAAGCGCGTCTTCGTA
>JAIRKB010000105.1 GCA_031260385.1 Propionibacteriaceae bacterium
CGGTGCCCACGATGAGCCCGCCCGATGCGAAGGCGATCGGTGGCAGCGCATTCGTCGTATCGGAGGCGACAAGGTAGTAGGAGACCGCACCGCCGGTAGCGCACAGCGCCCACGCCACGCCGCCGGCATCAAGGGTCGCGCCGGAGAAAATGTCGAGGACCAAGAGCAGCCCGATAGGCGCCAGGACCGCTCCGAGCCCGGTGAGCCGGGAGGGGCGCTGGTGGCGAAAGAGCCAGAGCCAGACCACCACGATGACGGGGGAGGAGTACTCGATGAGCAGCGCGACACCCACGTCGAGGGTCTGAACCGCCGACAGGTACGCGAACTGCGTCAAACTGACACCCGCAATGCCGAAGGCGAGCAGCGGGCGCAGGTGTCTGCGCACCAGACGCCATCGGCCGCGCATGGCACGCAAGCCGAAGGGGGCCGCCACGACGGCGCCCATTGCCGTCCGCACGAAGACCACGGCGCCGGGGCTCCATCCGGTTGCGAAGAGCCCCGCACCGATTGTTCCCGAGAGGCTGAACGAGAGGGCAGACACCAGCGCAAAGGCGATCCCGGAAATGCGAGTGTCACCGCGATGCGCGCTTCCGACAGGTGCCTCGACAACCTTCACGTCAGCGAGGGTATCCGGTTGCCTCGGCGCACGCTGCGAACACTCGCCATCCTTCGCCACCGGGTCGACGTCGCATGAGGCACGACGCGGGTTTCCGGCACGCCACCGGAAGCGACGTATCCCCTGAGTGTTGCCCCCGGCTCAGGTAGGTTGAGGAACTGTGAGCGCAGACACTTCAGCCGAATCTCCCACCTCCTCAGCAGGCGACTTCGTCGCCGATGCGGTGCGTGCGGACGCGATAGCAGGCACATATGGGGGCCGCGTGCAAACGCGCTTCCCGCCGGAGCCCAACGGCTACCTGCACATCGGCCACGCCAAGGCGATCATTGCCGATTTCGGCATCGCCGAGCAGTTCGGTGGCGTGTGCAATCTGCGGTTCGACGACACCAATCCCGACACCGAGGAGGCCGAGTTTGCCGACTCGATTCTGCACGACATCCACTGGCTGGGTTTTTCTCCGGCGAACGTCTTTCACGCCTCGGACTACTTCTGCGTGTTGTACACCTGGGCACAGGTGCTGATTGAGCAGGGGTTGGCCTACGTCGACGACCAAGATGCCGAGACCGTCTCGGCCCAGCGTGGCGGGTACGGAAAGCCGGGCATCGACAGCCCGTATCGCGAGCGCTCCGTGGCCGAGAATCTTGACCTTTTCCACCGGATGAAGGCCGGGGAGTTCTCGGACGGCTCACGGGTGTTGCGCGCGAAGATCGACATGCAGTCGGACAATATGTGGCTGCGCGATCCGGTGATGTACCGGATTCGCACCCGCCATCACTTTCGCACCGGGGACGATTGGTGCATCTATCCGACGTATGACTGGGCGCACGGTCAGTCCGACGCAGTTGAAGGTGTCACCCACTCGATGTGCACGCTGGAGTTCGAGGATCATCGCGCGCTGTACGACTGGTTCCTCGACCACCTTCCGTTGCCTCACGAGCAGCCGCGCCAATACGAGTTCGCCCGGTTGGAGTTCACCCACACGGTGACCTCGAAACGCCGCCTGGCGCAACTTGTCCGCGAGGGTCGTGTGGATGGTTGGGACGATCCGCGGATGCCCACGCTGTCCGGATTGCGCAGGCGTGGTTACCCGGCGTCGGCCATCAAGGAGTTTTGCCGGTCGATCGGGGTGTCTAAGACGAATTCGACCCATGCGATCGAGGAACTTCAGTGGCATGTGCGTGAGCAGCTCAACAAGGTGGCGCTGCGACGCATGGCGGTGTTGCGGCCGATTGAACTTGTCATCGACAACTGGCCGCTCGACGTTGCCGGTAACCAAGTGGTGGAGCACTTCGACATCGTCAATAACCCAGAGGACCCTTCGGAAGGCACCAGGTCGGTGCCATTCACGGGCCGGCTCTGGATCGAGGCGGAGGATTTCGAGGTGAACCCGCCGCCGGGGTATTTCCGCCTGTCACCGGGCCGCGAAGTGCGGTTGCGCGGTGCCTACTTCGTCACCGCCACATCGGCGGAAACGGATGACGCGGGTCGGGTCGTGCGCGTCCATGTCACCTACGATCCGGCGACCAAGGGCGGTTCAGCACCGGACGGGCGCAAGGTCAAGTCGACCATGCATTGGGTATCCGCGGGCCACGCGCACGACGCAACCGTCGGCCTGTATCGCCACCTGTTCGCGACCGAGCGGCCTGGGGAGACGACCGGCGATCCGCTGGACGATATCGATCCGCGTTCGCGCGAGGTGCTTGTCGGATGCAAGGTGGAGCCCGCGCTGGCCGAGACATCCCGCGGCCAAGTGGTGCAGTTCGAGCGGCTGGGCTATTTCGCGCTCGACCCCGACCAGCCGATGTTCTTCCACCGTACGGTCGGGTTAAAGGACGAATGGGCGGCTCAGCAAAAGCGCCTTTGAGCCCGGGCAACAAGGGACAACAAAATAAATTTGCTTTCCCCTTGAAATCTGGCCAATCGATTCGTAACATTTACCACGCCTGACAGGTGTTGGCGACAACGTAAGTATCTCCGGGATTTTTCCACCTTACGTTACCCCCCCGACTCCTGCGAGGCGTGGGGCCACTTCCTTTTCCCCCGAGGTGGCCCCGCTTTTATTTCCGGCGCGGATCGGCGAAGACTCAGGCTAAGATAGTTGGGTGGATTACCCGTTGTTACACGCCGGCAAGGTGCGCCGCCTCTATGAACTCCCCAACCCCGACCAGTTGCTAATGGTCGCGACCGATGCGATTTCCGCTTTTGACTTCGTTCTTGACACCCCGATTCCTGACAAGGGGATCATTCTGACCCAGATGTCACTGTGGTGGTTTGACCAGTTGTCTAGTGTCACCGAGAACCATGTCATCTGGGGCTCCCGCCTGGAGGGGGACAGCTTCGGCGCTCCGTACCCTTTGCCCGACGAATGGCAGGGACGGACGATTGTGGCCGAGAAACTGGAGATGCTGCCGGTGGAGTGTATCGCCCGCGGCTATATCACCGGCTCTGGCTGGGCGGAATATCAGAAGACCCAAACCGTCACTGGGATTCCCTTGCCCGCCGGGCTGCGTCACGCTGACAAGCTCCCAGAGCCGATCTTCACCCCCTCAACCAAGGCGGCGATCGGTGAGCACGACGAGAATATCTCCTATGGTCAGCTAGTCGATCTGGTTGGTTCGGAGTTAGCGGCGGCGCTCAAAGATCTGACTTTGCGGGTCTTTTCCCGGGCCTCCGAGATCGCCGAGCAGCGGGGGATCATTCTCGCCGACACCAAGTTCGAGTTCGGCCGCCGCGCCGACGGTACGATCGTCTTGGCAGATGAGGTTCTCACCCCTGACTCGTCCCGGTTCTGGGATATCGCCGACCATACCCCGGGGACTTCCGTTCCCAGTTTCGACAAGCAGTACGTTCGTGACTGGCTGGCCCAGGACTCCGGCTGGGATCGGGTGGGACCACCGCCACCCCTACCCCCCGCCGTGGTCGCCGCCACCCGGGCCCGCTATGTCGAGGCGTATAGGCGTCTGACCGGCAACACCGACATCTAGTGTCGCGTTAGGGATGTTCCAGACAGGCTCGGGGCCATGTGGGGCGTCTCGCGGCGTTGTCGTCAGTCGACGGGCGCCCAGCCCGCCTCCTTCCTCCGCCTTGCGATACACCCCACCTGACACCGTTCCTTAATGTCCGAAACATCCCTAACACCACACTAGTCGGCCCAGAAGGTTCTATTAATCTAGCTATCACATCATTTTGGAACTCTCGGTCGCGGGTCCCCATCTTGGATCTGGCAAGCCGCTAGGATTTGGGGCATGGCTATCGTCGTCGTAAATGTGATGCCCAAACCCGAGATCCTCGACCCCCAAGGCAAGGCTGTGACCAATGCTGGCAAACGGCTTGGCCACGAGGGTTTCTCGGTCCGTCAGGGCAAGCGATTTGAGATTGAGGTTGGTGAGGTCACCCCGACCGTGCTGGAAGAGGTCCGTCACTTCGCTGAGACTCTGCTGGCTAACACCGTGATCGAGAGCTTCGAGGTCTGCTCGTGAGGGTCGGCGTTGTCACCTTTCCGGGCTCGCTGGATGATGCTGATGCCCGTCGCGCTATCAGTCTGACCGGCGGCGAACCGGTCGAGCTTTGGCACGCTTCTGATGATCTCCGAGGCGTTGATGCAGTGATCCTGCCGGGCGGATTTTCCTATGGTGACTACCTGCGCTGTGGGGCGATCGCCCGCTTTGCCCCGGTGATGGACCAGATCATCACCCGCGCCAACCAGGGTCTACCGGTGCTCGGGATCTGCAATGGCTTCCAAATCCTCTGTGAGGCCCGCCTGCTGCCGGGGGCCCTGATCCGCAATCAGGTCCAGACCTTCACCGCGCTCGATCAACCGCTGCGAGTCGAGTCCACCCGTACGGCCTGGACTAGCGCCTACTGGGAAGGCCAAACCATCACGATCGTACTGAAGAATGGCGAAGGCAACTACCAAGCCGACCCCGACACCATTGCCCAACTAGAAGATGAAGGCCGCGTCGTCTTCCGCTATCTCGGCAACCCCAACGGCTCGCTCAACGATATCGCCGGAATCACCAACCAACGCGGCAATGTCGTCGGCCTAATGCCCCACCCCGAACACAACGTCGACCCCACGATCACCGCCAACCTAGACGGCCGCCCCCTCTTCACCTCCCTCGCCGACTACCTCCTAGGCGCCACCTGCTGACCATGGGACTGGCGACAGGGATGGTCTCCAAGGGGACCATCTCAGTATCAAAACCGGTTAGTGACTGGAGTAGTTGATCGTCAATATCGCTACAATCGGGTGCGGAACGCCATCGGGGGTTGTTCGATAGGCATTGTGGAACTGGTAGTTGATCCTCGCCATACTTGAGACCTCGTAGTGAATGGTCCGTGACCACCCATCCCCCTTTGGCTTGCCCGCCGCACCCCGAAGGATGCAGGAACCGTTTATTGCTGGGACCAGTCCTGGTGTCATTGCGACGTGGTCCCAGAATTGCGTCGCCGCTTCAACTCCCACCCGTGTGGGTAGTTCTAGCCAAAAGCGATGAAACTTGCGCTCGACCAGGACTCGGTAGATCGGTGCGCTGCTTGGTTTCCCCGATGGTCGTGCTGTCACCCATAACGGATGGTAAGCATGGCCAGCATCCGACTTCATCGTGCGCTAGCCTCACCGAGATCATGACCTGCGTCAACGAACTCTTTCTCATCGAAACCATGAAGCAGGATCGTACGCCGTGATGGATCCTCCATCTCGGTGGCGGTGACTTGCCAGGCATGGACCGTATCGCGTATAGGAGCCCCATCGCGTCGAGACAAGGCCAAGGTGAGCGCCTCCCGAAGTTCAGTCGCGAACACAAACTGGTCTTCTCGGTCTAGGCTGTGCAACCAAGCCAGGCTCCCTAGCTCCAACGTCGTTAGTGGGTGTTCGCTGGCCAGCAGCATCCTGAACAGACGATCCCGTTCTCCTGACCAGACCGCGATGAGATCAAGCGCCTCAAGCTCAGCCTCAGATAAGGCGACAATACTCGTGCCATCGGAATCTCGCAGCCTCGCTCGACCATTCTTCGCTGCGTCAAGGAATGCCCGACGCTTACTTCCCACTAAGTCCGTGGGCTGAAATATCACCGCAGACACCGCTCGCCTCTCCAGAAAATTAGAATCGTGCTGACTATCGTATAGATGATCATATGTACTATTCTAACAGTCTTTCTCCAAAGGGGCCTCTCTTCAGGCGTTGGAGCGGTGTTTTGAAGCAGTCAGCGGTTTTCGGGCATGGAGTCCCAGATTTCCTTGCATTCGGGACAGACTGGGTATTTCTCGGGGTTGCGGGAGGGGACCCAGATCTTGCCGCAGAGGGCGACGACTGGCGTGCCCATGACCATCGCTTCGGTCAGCTTCTCGCGAGAGACATAGTGGGAGAGGCGTTCGTGGCCTTGATCATCCTCGAGTTGTTCTTCGCGATCAAGGACGGTTTGGGATCCGGGAGCCAGTTGGGTCGACATAGATCCAGTATATGATTGGTTTGGTCAGGGAAAGGACACCCCATGTTAAGAACGAGACTGCTTGCTTCACTGGTGGCGCTAGTCGTATTGGTCGGTGGAGCGGGATGCTCCCAGTCGCCGAAGGTTGCGGCGGTGGTGAACGACCAGGTCATCACCATGGCAGCACTCCAAACCAGCGCCGGGTTCCTCCTGGAAAGTGAGGATATGCGCGGTTTGCTGGACTGGGCCCTCAACTGGGGCGCGATCGCCAAGAGTGATCCAACTGGAGTGACGCTCTCCTTGTTGATCACCAGCGCTCTGATCAACCAGTCCCTCGATAAACTCGATAGCCCGTTGACGCCGGAGAGTCGGGCTCAGCTGTGGGGGACCCTCACCGGGCAGACGAATGCGGACTGGACCTCACTGCGGGACGACCGCCGCGCCGCCGCGATTGTCGACGCCCTACTCGACCAATACTTAGTTTCAGGACTATTTGAGCAAGAGGTGGTTGACCGGGACGTCTTCTTCGCCTTGTTCTATATCATGCCGGTCGAGGTGAACCCCCGGTATGGCGTATGGGATGCCCAATCGATGACCGTCTCGACGCGGGTTGATGGTCTGAGCGCTGGGCCGCTGGCCGACCGTACCTCCTTCACGATGCCGTGATCGCCGAGTCTGATTTGGGGCCAGATTTCGCCGAGACCGGCGCCCAACTGGTTCGCCTGGCCGAGGTGATGCATCGGCTGCGGACGGATTGTCCTTGGGATGCCGAGCAGACTCACCTGTCACTGATGACTTATCTAGTCGAAGAGACCGCCGAGGTCGTCGAGGCGGTCGAGTCGGGTGAAGATGAACTGATGGTCGAGGAGTTCGGTGACCTCCTGCTCCAGATCTATTTCCACGCTGAGATTGCCACCGAGCGTCAAGGATTCACCCTCGCTGATATCGCTCGGAGCATCGCTGACAAGCTGATCGCCCGCCATCCCTGGGTCTACGGCGACCAGAACACCCCCAGCAACCCTTGGGTGTCCTGGGAGAAGTCGAAGCGAGCCGAGAAACAGCGTCGTTCAGCGGTTGACGGCATTCCCGATCCCCTGTCAGGGTTGGCGCGCGCCAATAAGGTGGTGACCCGGCTGCGCTCCCACCAAGTCCCGATCGCCCTCGACGACACCGAGATCACGGCGGCAGAAACTGGCCAGGCGATCCTCGCTCTGGTGGCCCGCGCTCATGCTAGCGGTATCGATCCCGAGCAAGCCGTACGTTTCGCCGTCCGAGAGCTAGAAGACCAGGTCCGCGCGACGGAGTGACCAGTGTCCACTTAAGCTAGCGCGAGCCCGCGAGCGCTGCGCGCCCCGAAGTGATCTGGTCCACTACACTGACTCCATGACTTTGCCCCGTGCACGTGTGCTTGTGATCGATTTTGGTGCCCAGTATGCGCAGCTTATTGCGCGGAGGGTGCGTGAGAATCGCGTCTACTCCGAGATCATCCCCTACACCACCGATGTTGAGGCAATCCGAGACCTCCAACCGGCGGCGATTATTCTCACGGGTGGTCCGGCGACAGTGTTCGACCCGGGCGCCCCGCAGGTGCCGCCAGCCTTGTTTGAGCTGGGTGTGCCGATCCTGGGGATTTGTTACGGTTTCCAGGCGATGGCCCAGGCCCTCGGCGGTCAGGTCGAACCCTGCGAACCCTCCGAGTTTGGTCGGACGACAGCGCGCGTCTTGGACCAGGGTGCCCTCCTGGTGGGCCTGCCGGCCGAGTTCCAAGTCTGGATGAGCCACGGGGTTTCGGTCGCGGCACCGCCCCCTGGCTTCCGGGCGCTAGCGACCACCGACGGCTCCCCGGTTGCCGCGATGGAGAGTCCGGCACGGGGGCTTTATGGGGTGCAATGGCATCCCGAGGTCTTACATAGCCAGTACGGTCGGGAGCTAATCGCCCAGTTCCTCCACACCATCGCCGGGCTCGGTGCCGACTGGACTCCAGCGGTTTTTATCGACGAGGCGGTCGAGGCGATTCGGGCTCAGGTTGGGCATGCCCAAGTGCTCTGCGGGTTATCCGGCGGGGTGGACTCTGCCGTTGCGGCGGCCCTCGTCCAGCGGGCGGTCGGTGATCAACTGACCTGCGTCTTCGTGGACACCGGTCTGATGCGCAAAGGCGAACCAGAGTCCGTCGAGCAGGATTTCGTGGAGGCCACCGGGGCGCGACTAGTGGTGGCTGATGCCGTCGATGACTTCCTCACCAAGCTTGACGGGGTCACCGAACCGGAGACCAAGCGCAAGATCATTGGCGCCCAGTTCATCCGGACCTTCGAAACCGAAGCCCGCCGACTGGCCGGTGAGCGGGGGATCGGCTTCCTGGTTCAAGGCACGGTCTACCCCGATATCGTCGAGTCCGGCACTGGCACCTCCGCCACCATCAAGTCTCATCACAACGTCGGTGGCTTGCCTGATGACCTTAGTTTTGATCTCGTCGAACCCCTGCGGACCCTCTTTAAAGACGAGGTCCGCCAGGTCGGCGAAGCCCTCGGCCTCCCGGAGTCGATCGTCTGGCGCCACCCCTTCCCCGGCCCCGGTCTCGGCATCCGCGTCGTCGGCGCGATCACCCGCGAACGCCTCGACATCCTACGCGAAGCCGACGCCATCGCCCGCGAAGAGCTCACCGCCGCTGGCTACGACCGTACGATCTGGCAATTCCCAGTCGTCCTCCTAGCCGATGTCCGCTCCGTCGGCGTCCAAGGCGACCAACGGACCTACGGCTACCCGATTGTGCTCCGCCCGGTCACCAGCGAAGACGCCATGACCGCCGACTGGGGCCGCCTACCGTACGATCTGCTAGAAAAGATCTCCACCCGCATCACCAACGAAGTCCGCGAAATCAACCGCGTCGTCCTAGACATCACCTCCAAACCCCCCGCCACCATCGAATGGGAGTAGTCTCCCTTCACCCGAAGAGCGGAGTTGGACTAGTCACCTTCTTTCTATTCAACAAGAATGAGAAGAATGGGTAGAATAGTGTTAGAACAACGGGGGTATCTTCCAGCACCATCTGTAATTCGCCCTACTTCTGGTAGGATTGGTAGTATGACTAGTACTACTATCGATCGACCAACGGTGAAACGATCAATTTCCGTTAGGGAGGACATAGATCAGCGTGTTGCAGAGCGATCGGGCGTGCGCGGCTACTCGTCTTTTGTTAATCGTGCCCTTGAGACGCAACTTCAATTGGACCTGCTCGACGATTACATTTCGATGGCCGTGGCTGAGCACGGACCGGTTTCCTCCCAGATTCTGGCGCGGGTCGATGCGGACATTGAGGCAGCAAAGGCGCGCCGGTGACTCGTCCGACCCAGTTTGATGGTCCAGTGGTATTCGACTGTGAAGCGTTGATTAGGGTTGTGGCGAAAGACCCGTACTTCACTGGTGTTGTGATGAGAGCCCGAGCCTCCCTAGTGCCAATCGTGATTAGTGCGGCGACGATTGTGGAAGCGGCAGGATTTCGGATAAAAGGACCGGCCATGGTTTGGGCGGTTTCTCGATTCACGGTGCGTCCGCTCACCAAAGAAATCGCAATCCGCGCAGCAGGGCTGCTTGCTAGTATCAATCGAAATAGCCATTCATTGGCCATTGACGCAATGGTCTGCGCCACGGCGCTTCTAGAGTCCGGACGCCCAACAATCTATACCTCTGATCCATCGGACATTGAATTGCTTACCGCTGGTAAAGCGGATGTCATACCGCTGCTCTGACCGGTTATTTACAGATGGAGGCCTTATAGTCGGGGGTCGACGGGTTCGGATTCCATGGCGAGGATGCCGAAGACGCATTGGTGGACGCGGTAGAGGGGTTCGCCGGTGGCGAAGCGTTCGAGGGCTTCGACGCCGAGGGCGAACTCGGCGAGGGCCAGGTTGCGTTTCTTGGTTAGCGAGCGGGTTTTTAGGCGGTCTAGGTGATCGCCGAGGAGATATTCCGGGCCGTAGATGATGCGTAGATATTCGCGCCCGCGACATTTCACCGCTGGTTGGAGCAGTTCCTTGCCCATCGCAACGAAGTCGTACGGTTTGACGACCATGCCTTCGCCGCCTGAGGCGGTTAACTCTTCCCACCAGGTGGTAGCGGCGTCCACACTAGCTTGATCGGCGAGATCGACGACCAGGTGATTGGTCGGCTGGAAGAGGGGATCGGGTCCGCAGAGATATTTCGTGATCGTCTCTAGGTGCCAGAGGTGGTTCTGGTCGACCCAGGCCTGGCCTTCGGTGGCCAAGAGGTGGAAGGGGGCGATCCGGTAATCATCGATCCCAGTCACCGGCCAACAGTAGCGCCGGTAAGCAGCCGTGTAGGCATCGAGGGCTTCGGCGCGAGCTTGGTATTGGGTTAATAGTTGATCGAGGTCGGCGTCGGGGCGTCCTTGTTCGGGGAGGGTGTCAGCGCGATCCTGCGTGGCAGCGAGCCGGGAGGCGCCCTGCTCAATCGCCGCCACAGTCGCGGCGAGGGCACTGCGGCCGGCCCGCCCAACCGGGGCGTAATGCCCAGCCAGCAAGGCTTGGGCTTTGGCAGACCAAGGCATCAACTCGGTGTCGAGACAGACCCAATCAGTCGCGAAGTCGCTCCAGAACCCCGAGGCTTCTAAGCTTGCCCGCGCCCGATCAAGGATCGCCAGCTCTAGTTCGGCATCGTCGAAGAAAGGCCGTCCGGTTCGGGTATAGATGATCCCCGAACGCCCATCGGAGACCTTGAAACGTTTGGCGGCCGTTTCGGCGTCGCGGGCGACGACCATCACCGCCCGCGAACCCATATGCTTTTGCTCGCAAACGACCTTGTCAACACCCCGAGCCCGGTAGTAGTCGAGGGCCTGGGTGGGGTGTTCCAGATAGTCGGGCAAGCCGGAAGTTTCACAGGGGGACATCGTGGGCGGCAGGTAGATCAACCAGTGGGGGTCGGCGGCGAACCGGCTCAAGACTTCGAGGGCAGCCGCCGAGTTCTCGGCGCGGATCTTGATCGAGCGCCGCAAACGGGTGGACAAAACCCTCTCACCTAGCACATCGTCGATATTCAAAACATCATCGCCAGCAGACGGCTTCTCGGCGAGCGGTTTTAGCGGGGGATAGTATTCCCGGAGCGCCGCCACCTGAACGATATCCCCTTCGGGATAGCGGTAGGCGCTCAGCTTGCCCCCAAAGACACAGCCCGTATCAATACAATAGGTATTGTTGACCGCCTCGACCTCGAGGACTGGCGTGTGCCCATAAACCACCCTCGCCCGACCGCGATATTCGTTCGCCCAGGGCAGCCGTACGGGCAAACCATACTCATCGGTCTCGCCGGTGGTGTCGCCGAACAAGCAGAAACTGCGCACCCGACCGGAGGCGCGCCCCTGGTAAGACTCCTTGAGCCCGGCATGGGCGACCACCAGCCGTCCCCCATCAAAGACATAGTGGCTGAGTAGACCGTCCAAGAACCCGGTCACCTTGGCGACGAACTCGTCGGTTTCGGCTTCCAGTTCCTTGACCGTGATATCGAGCCCATGACTCAGCGTCGCCGCCGCCCCTTTTAGGACTCGCAGGAGTTTGACGTCGTGGTTGCCCGCGACGCAATAGGCCTGGCCGGCCTCCACCAGTCCCATGACCAGTCGCAAGACTGCCACATTGCCCGGCCCGCGATCGCAGAGGTCACCGAGGAAGATCGCCTGGCGTCCCTCGGGGGGTGTGGCCCGACATATTTCCTTATCAACCGCATAACCCAACTTAGTCAGCAGGGAGCAAAGCTCGTCATAACAACCGTGAACATCGCCGATGATATCGAAGGGGCCGGTCTCGTCTTTGCGATCATTCCACAGTTTCGTTCGCCTGATTTCGACGCCGGCGATCTCGTCTTCACTATTGATCACCCAGACGTAGCGGAAACCCTCCTTCTTCAAAACACGCAAGGATTGACGCAACTGGCTGGATTGGCGGCGAATGACATGGTCCCCGAACGCCCGGTCGGACCGCGTCTGATTGCGATCCTGGCAGACCCGTTCCGGCAGGTTGAGTACGATCGCCACGGCGTGGCAATCCTGCTCCCGCGCCAGCCGAACCACCGACGCCCGGGCGTCTTTCTGGACGTTAGTGGCGTCGATGACCGTTAGGTGGCCGAGAGCCAAGCGCTGATTGGCGACATAGTAGAGGGCCTCGAAAGCCTGCTTGGTGACCTGCTGGTTATTCTCGTCATCGCCAATCAAACCCCGGAAATAGTCCGATGACAGAACCTCGGTTGGTTTGAAGTGTTGTTTGGCAAAAGTTGACTTGCCGGAGCCGGAGACCCCAATCAGGGCGACGACAGCGAGTTCAGGAATCTCGATCAACATAGGGAAAACACTCCCATCTGGGTTGGCGCACCGTGGACTTCATCAATCTCGCCGACTGGCTCAAAGGTCACCTCATAACGATGTGCTTCCCCGACCCTGGTCGCCCAGGCCTGGAACTGAGCCCGTGTCCACTCGAAACGATGGTCACTGTGGCGCAACCCATTAGGCAAAATATGATCGTAGTTTGAGTTGTATTCCCGGTTTGGCGTCGTCAGGATCACCAGAGCCGGGCGGGCAAACTCGAAGACCACTCGCTCAAGGGCCGCTAGGCGTGAGGGATCGAGATGTTCGATCACCTCGACTAGGCAGGCGGCATCGTAGTTGGCAAACCGGGCATCCTTATAGGTCAGCGAACCCTGTAACAAGGTCACCCGCTCCCGGACGCGCTCTGGCGCCCGGTCCAAGTTCAACCCCCGCGCAGCCCGCTCCAACTCGACATGGGAGACGTCAACCCCGGTGACCTGGGTGAAACGGGTGTCCTTGGCGAGTAGTTTCAACAGGTTACCTTCGCCACAGCCCAGATCGATCACCCGTTTGGCGGTGGAGTTCTTCAGCGCCGCCATGACCGCCGAGAGGCGATGCTCGTTAAGGGTGATTCGCGGTGGATCATCGGTGGGGTCCGGCTCGGTGACTAACACCTCGCCATCAACGGCATTGGCGGACGCCAATCGCTCGAAAGCCAGGTTAACCAAGGAGCGCCGCCGGGCTAGGTAACGTCCGGTGATATAGCCCTTCTCGGGGTGATCGGCTAGCCAATCCTCGCCGATTCGCAATAGCTTTTCGACCTCATCAGGGCCCACCCAATAATGCTTCTGGCGGTCAAAGACCGGGATCAGAACGTAGAGATGTTTTAGCAGATCACGCAAGCGGACCTGACCGCGGATCGTCAGGTTAACATATGCCGATTCGCCCCAAGCCGGGAACTGCTCATCGGCCGCAAAGCTCTCGAAGCTAACCGCATATCCCAGGGGCTCAAAGACCCGATTCAGCATCGCTTGCTCGCCGCGACAAGGCAACATCGTCACCTCGGCGGTTAGGTCGAGGGCCGAATCAGCGAGGGCTTGATGGTCATCCCCCCGCCCGGTCATCGCAGTGCCGAAGACCTTGGCGATCGCCGTACTCATAAACGACGACGAGGCGTAAGGCCGGTCGTTAACATAGTCGAATAACCCACCATGGTTCGACCCGACCTTGCCGCGCGCCAGGTCGATCGGGTCAATCTCGAGGGCCAAAGCCACCGTCGTACACTCCTGACCAACCTCAGGATAGAAGACGTACGCCCGCCCCCAACTCAACTCGAAAACCTGAGCCCGGTGGGGATTCTTCTTCAACAGATACCCCAAGTCCATGGCCGAAGCCCCGTGGTAACTAATCCTCAACAACACCCCTCCACCCTACACTCCACCCCCGCCTTCCCCCACGAGTGGCAAGTTTCATCACGCAAAAGGGGGCAAACCCGGGCCATCACTTGCCACTCGCGGGCGTGGGGTGGGTGGAGTGGGGCCCGCCCTGCCTCCCCCCTGCCTTCCCCCCGCGAGTGGTAAGTTGTGGCGCGCCAAAGGGGGCAAACCCGTGGCATAACTGGACATTCGTGGGCTTGGGGTGGGGGGAGTGGGGCTCGCCCCTGCCTTCCCCCCCCGCGAGTGGTAAGTTGTGGCACGCCAAAGGGGGT
>JAIRKB010000118.1 GCA_031260385.1 Propionibacteriaceae bacterium
GGATTGGTTCATGAAGTCGGCCCAGGGGCGGCTTGTCTGGCTGCGATCTTGTCGGGGGCGCCGGATTTCCACCAGTATTGGTTGCCGTCGATGATGGTCTGGCGTACTTCGGGTGAGCCGAAGCGCATGGTGCGATAGAAGGTGACTTCGGAGTCGAGCATCAGCTGGACGGGCGGCCCTTGTATGGTTCGGCGGTGGCGCTGTCGGAGCACCATAACGCGATCCTCGCCGACGCGAGAGCCATCCACGACGCCATGCCCAACGATCAGCGTCGAGACGCCGCTTCGGTCCGCCAGGCGATGGAAAGGACCGCGAACGCGCCACAGGTACAGATGCCACCGAGCCCGCCAACCCGTCAGCAGGCATCAGCACCCGTACTCTGACAGGCGTCGAAGCCATGACCCGCGCACTTCAGCTCCCGAGAACTGTCAGTCTGGTGCGAGATAATTGAAGGGTCTGGGAAAACGCCGGACAACCACCCATGACGATCCAGGAGGTGACCGATGCCACATGAGACCCAGACACACGAGTTCAAGTCGTCGTGGCGCGACGATTGGCTGAAGTGGATTTGTGGGTTCGCCAATGCCCAGGGCGGGGTGCTCGAAGTTGGCAAGAACGACGATGGTGAAGTCATCGGGGTGAGCAACGCCCGTCGTTTGTTGGAAGACATACCGAGCAAGCTCATCGCGACCATGGCCATCGTAGCCGAGGTTGATCTGAAGTGGGACGGCCCCCACGCCTACATCGCGATCAAGGTCCAGCCGTACCCGAACCCGATCAGTTATCACGGCAAGTACTACATTCGCATCGGCGCCAGCAACCACGAGTTGACGGGTAGTGCGCTGCAAGAGTTCCTCCTACGCAAACAGGGCCGAACCTGGGATGGTGTGCCATTGCCTGGCATCCAGGTGGACGACTTGAGTCGGGCGGCCCTCAACGATTTCCGGCGGATGGCCGTCGCAAGGAAACGGCTCACCCAAGCCGACGTAGACGTCACCGACGCCTCCCTTGTTGACAGCCTGCATCTGACTGGGGGCGAATACCTGACCCGGGCAGCCGCGCTGCTGTTCTACGAGGACCCGGAGCGCTGGTTCACCGGCTGCTATGTCAAAGTCGGTTCATTCCGGTCGGGGGCCGACCTGGTGTACCAAGACGAGGTGCATGGGCCGCTCATGACCCTCACCGACAAGGTGATCGACCTGCTCTACACCAAGTATCTGGCGGCCGTCATCACCTATGAGGGGATCTATCGCCGGGAAACATTCCCTGTTCCGGACGACGCGGCACGCGAAGCGATTCTCAATGCGCTTGTCCACACGGACTACTCCGCAGGGGTGCCCATCCAAATCAAAGTCCTTCCCGACCGGATCATCATCAGCAACGCCGGGCGCCTGCCGGACGATTGGACAGTAGACAGGCTTGTCGGCGAGCACCCGTCGGTCCCGCACAATCCTGACGTGGCTCGCGCCATTTTCCGTTCGGGCCAAGTTGAGGCCTGGGGACGCGGCATCACCCAGATGCTGCAAGCCTGCGCAGAAGCGAACGTGCCAACGCCGGAGTTCACAGTTGCGGGCACCACATTCAGCCTGACCTTCCGGTTCTCCGAGGCGTATTTGAAGAGGCGGTACGCCGACGAAGGTACGTCTGTCACCGATGCCAGTGTCGTAGTAACCGACGTAACAAACGACGCAAGAAGCGACGTAACAACTGGGCGGGTCAGCAATGCCCAAAGACTCATCCTGGATCAAATGGTCACTCATCCAACCGTGACAGCAGCCGAACTCGTCGACATTGTCGGTATCACGCACCGCCGAGTGCAAGCAAACATCAAAGCCCTCAAGGACGCTGGCCTTGTCACGCGAGTAGGGGCGACCAAGAACGGCCGCTGGGTCGTCCACGCGGAGGTGACCCGTGGCTGAGATGACGACGCTTGTGCTGCGCGGGCACAATCCAGACGTGCTGACGTACATCGAGAGCCACCCAGACCTGACCCACTACGATCTGTGCGACACGGTGTTCGCTGAAGAGGTGGTCAAATGACAATCACTCAGAAAGACGCAACCTGGATGCTCCTCTCCAGAGAGGCAGCGCTTTCGACCCGTCTGTTGGAGAGCGGGTTGACCGACATCAGACACGCCTACTTCGGCTTACCCGCTGCTTATTACGAGGCCTTCTTCAGCTTGAGTGTTGGCCTGGAGCGCGTGGCAAAACTGGTGATCGCCGTGTGCCGATACATTAAGTCCGGATCATTTCCTGCTGACCGCGAGATGAGGCAAACGTACGGCCATGATCTAGTCTTGCTCTTCTCGGCATTGAACGACCTCGAAGCGCACGGCGAGGTTGACTATGGCGCGGAACGCATCGCGAAGAGGGACCAACTGGCACTAGACGAGAGAAGACGGGGTGCAAGTCGCCTCCTTTTCGCAGATGATGACGGAACTCCAAGACGCACAACACCTCCAAAAGAGCGGTGCCGCGTTGTGTGCCCGACCCATTAGATTGGCCACCGCGTGCCTAGCGAACCTCTCAGGAAAGGGATTCTGCGAGGATGATTCGCTACCTTACTTTACGGAGTTCTGCAACATCAGATATTTCGGCGACTCGGATGTACGACGCCGAATGACGTTCTTCAGACCATAATCGTGACCAGACGGGAGGTACTTAAGATGTCGGCGTTCCATGAACACCCAGAGCCGATTGTGGCAACGGTGAAATGCCTATATGCGACAGCGTTCCGTTGCGCGTGTCCAGACTGCCTACGACCGCTCTACAGACTGGACAATGAGACAGACTCAAGACTCTCTCGGACACGATTGATCGAGTGGTCGGGAGCTTGCTCGTGAGCCGCGAGCGATTGAGTGTTGACCGAGTTGTTCGATGCCGAACAACTCAGGAGCACACATTTTGGAAACAAATTCCCTTGTTTCCTGAGAGAACACCAAGAGACGTCCCCCTTCGCGGGAACACGATTGCAGTAATTGTGAAATCGTCATAGTCTGTCATTGTCGATACTGCGGTATCGATTAACGGAGAAAAGAATAAACGGGAAATATGCTTTCGATGGGGTGAAAGCGTTCAATTCGTGCCGTCCGCGGCAAATTGACGTCCAACGAAGCGATCATCAACTCAACCGTAGAAAACACGGGGCATGTACGAATGACGGGACGGGTTGGGGTTAAGTTTCGAGTTGGAGACGTCTTCCCTCGGCCTCAGGACGCGCATTAGTTACGACGCGGATCGCTGGAGTGGCAGCCCGCGATCCCGTCGTAACATTTGTAACAGGTGACCCCCGACTGATGCCCCCCTGTATCAGGTTAAATGGTCACCTGCCATGGCCGGCGTTTATCCCCTGTACGTCGGCCCTGGCGAGACGATGTCCCGCCGACACACCGTTGGCGGGGCATTGGCTTTTCCATGAGAGAATGGACCTTGATGTGCGCACCCCGCGCGCCGAGGACCGACCCGAAGGATATCCGTGACCTATTCACCTGGTGCCACCGCTCCTTCGGCGATCCGCAACTTTTCGATCATCGCCCATATTGATCACGGCAAATCCACCCTCGCTGATCGGATGCTCCAGTTGACGGGGGTCGTTGACGAACGCCAGATGCGCGCCCAGTACCTCGACCGGATGGATATCGAACGCGAGCGCGGGATCACGATCAAATCGCAAGCCGTTCGCTTGCCCTGGACGATCGGCGACCAGTCGTACGTCCTGAATATGATCGACACCCCCGGCCACGTTGACTTCACTTACGAGGTCTCCCGCTCGCTGGCGGCTTGCGAGGGCGCCGTCCTGCTCGTTGATGCCGCCCAGGGGATCGAAGCCCAGACCCTCGCCAACCTCTATCTCGCCCTTGAGGCCGACCTGACGATCATCCCGGTGCTGAACAAGATCGATCTGCCGGGCGCCAATCCGGAGAAGTACGCTGCGGAGCTAGCCCACATTATCGGCTGCGATATCGACACGATCTTGCGCGTCTCGGCCAAGACTGGTGACGGTGTGGCGCATCTTCTGAATGAGATCGTCCGCCAGGTTCCTGCGCCGCGTGGTGATGCGACCGCCCCGGCGCGGGCCCTGATCTTCGACTCGGTTTACGATTCCTATCGTGGGGTGGTGACGTATGTACGGGTGGTTGATGGCGAGTTGTCGCACCGCGAGCGCATTTTGATGATGTCGACGAAAGCTAATCATGAGGTCCTTGAGGTGGGGGTGATCGCTCCGGAGCCGGTCAAGGCCGCCGCGCTGGGGGTCGGGGAGGTTGGCTATCTTATTACTGGGGTGAAGGATGTACGGCAGTCGCGGGTCGGCGACACCGTCACCGGGGCGGCCCGCCCAGCGGCTGGTGCCCTAGCCGGCTATCGCAACCCCAAGCCAATGGTTTACGCCGGCATCTACCCGATCGAAGGCAATGATTTCGCCGAACTGCGCGAGGCCCTCGATAAGCTGCAACTCAACGACGCGGCCCTGGTTTTTGAGCCCGAAACTTCGGCTGCCCTGGGGTTTGGTTTCCGGATCGGCTTCCTGGGGTTACTCCACATGGAGATCGTCCAAGAGCGGCTGGACCGGGAGTTTGGGCTCGACATCATCTCGACAGCGCCGAGCGTCGTCTATCGCGTGGTCACCGAGGATCGGGCGGAGCACATTGTGACGAACCCGTCGGAGTTCCCTGATGGCAAGGTGGCGGAGGTCTACGAACCGATCGTCAAGGCCTCGATCCTCGCCCCGGCGGAATATATTGGCACCCTGATGGAGCTCTGCCAGCAGCGTCGCGGCACTCAGACTGGGATGGAATATCTCTCGGAGGATCGGGTCGAGTTGCACTATGTCTTGCCCTTGGCGGAGATCGTTTTCGACTTCTTTGATGCTTTGAAATCGCGTACGAAGGGGTATGCGTCGCTCGATTACGAGGAGGCGGGGGAGCAGGTTGCCGAGTTGGTCCGGGTCGATATCCTGCTCAACCAGGAGCCGGTCGATGCTTTCTCGGCGATCGTACACAAAGACAAGGCTTACGCTTACGGGGTCGAGATGGCCCGTCGTTTGCGCAAACTGATTCCGCGTCAGCAGTTCGAAGTGCCGATCCAGGCGGCGATCGGGTCGCGGGTGATCGCGCGCGAGAATATCCGGGCGATCCGCAAGGATGTTTTGGCGAAGTGTTACGGCGGGGACATCACCCGGAAGCGGAAGCTGCTTGAGAAGCAAAAAGAGGGCAAGAAGCGGATGAAGATGGTCGGTCGCGTCGAGGTCCCCCAAGAGGCGTTCGTGGCGGCTTTGACCAACTCTGAGCC
>JAIRKB010000161.1 GCA_031260385.1 Propionibacteriaceae bacterium
CTGCCAGGACTTGATCGGGCTGACTAGGAGACGCTCCATCGTCCCACCGGTACGTTCCGTCACCAGCGACATCCCGGAGGTGATGAAGACGAACACGAAGATGAAGATGCCGATGAAGATCGGGCCGAGGTAGTCGAAGCCAGTCCAGTCAGCGGAACCATGAAGGTAGGACACCTCAAGGTTCAACGCGCCGCCTTGGCCGGGCGACCCGCTGGCCGCCGCCTTCAAGGCGGTTTGGATGGCGCCGAGAGTACGAGCGGTCGTACCAGCATCCGTACCTTCAACCTTAACCTGCAAGAGGCCCCCCTCCAGGGAGACGATCGCCACGATCGACCGATCGGCCAAGGCGGCCTCAGCTTCGGCTTCGGTCAAAATCGAGACCTCGGCCACCTCATCGAAGGTTGCCACCAACTGATCGGGCAGACCGACGAGCCCGAGCTTCGGATCGGAGGGGGTCGTCCCCAGCATCGCCGAGAAGAGCCAGAGGATGAGGACCGGGGCGACGATGAACATCACAACCGTCCGGGGATCGTGGGAGAACTGCTGCCAGATCCGTTTAGCTTGGGCGAAAACGTTACGCATGGCCGAACCTCCGCTTCTTGACCGGCTCCGGTGGGGTGTCAGCTTGGGCGGAGAACTCCAGGAAAGCCTCCTCCAGATTGGATTTCCCGCCGAGGGACACCAACTCGGCTGGACTGCCGTGGGCGATCAGGCGGCCGTCATGGATCATCAGCAGGTCATCACAGTTGGCGGCTTCGTCCATCACATGGGTGGTGATGATCAGGGTGGCACCATCGGCAACCAGCCCTCGGAAGGCCTCCCACAAGCGGACCCGGTGGACGGGATCCAGCCCGATGGTCGGTTCGTCGAGGACTAACAACCTTGGCGAATGGATGAGGGCGACGGCCAACGACAAGCGCCGTTTCATCCCACCCGAGAAGGCCGCGACCGTCTTCCGCCCAGTCTCCTCCAGGCTGACCGTCGCCAGAACCTTCGGAATCGCCTCATCGAGCGCCCGCTTCGACAACCCGTACAACGAGCCGAAAAAGCGCAGATTCTGGGTCGCGGTCAGGTCTTCATACAGGGCATCAGACTGGGGCATAAACCCGATCTGGGCCTTAACCTTGCGCGGTGGGGCGGTCTCGCCGAGGACGGTGATCATCCCCGAGGTGGCGACCAGGGCACCGACAATCATGTGAACCAGGGTCGTCTTGCCGTGGCCGGACGGCCCAAGCAAGCCCGTGATCTGACCGGGTGGCACATCGAGATCAATGCCGTGAATCACCTCGTTCGACCCATAACTCTTGTGGACATCTCTGAGCTGAACCAGCGGCTCAGCGGTGGACGCATCGACCATGGCACCTCCGCCTCATTTTCGGTTGTTCCAAGCCTATTACATTCCACCGGTTTGGCTACCCGCCGCTAAGGACCGGGAATTTTTCGGCTCGATTTGTGGTTTCAGCTTCATGGCAGCGCCTTGTTGACCGTCAGCCAGGCGCCTAGGAGGAGTGCCACTATGACTATCTTGTCGCGATCACGGTTGCTGGTTGCAGCCTTAAGTGTTCTATGTTCCGCTGGCCTGATCTTTGGGTCAACAACCCCATCCCACGCTGATGAGCCGGACGCCCTGCGTAACCTTGCGCTGGCTGAAGCGGCCTACGATGCCGCCCAAGCCGCTTGGCAGCAAGCCCAAGCGGCGGTCGCCCAGGCCGCCATCGACCTTTACAACGCGGAGGAAGCGCTCAAGGTCGCCCAAGCGCGCGCCGCCATCAACCAGGCTTCGATTGACCGTCAGCAGGATGCGATTAACGCCTACGCCCGTTCGGTGGTTCAGGATTCCTTGCCGCTCGTACGTCTGGCCGTACTGATGAACGCTGAGACAACCGCCAACCTGGCCAATCGGGTCCAGTGGAATGACACTGTCTTGGCGATCAACCAAGTCAATCTCAATGAGCTACGCCAGATTCAGGCTAGTCTCAACCTAGCCAAGATACAGGCCGAGACCGCCAAGGTCGCCGCCGAGCAGGCCAAGACCAAAGCCGACGCCGAGTTGGTGATCGCCCAGGCCGCCCGCGAGGAGGCCGAACGAACCCGCGCCGCCATGCTCGCCGCCTTGGAGGCCTACCAAGATATCGTCGGACCAACCCCGGGGCCCTCCGGACCTGGTGGGAACTCCAGCCCGACGACACCGATGCCCCCCAAGCCAACCCCCACCCCGAGCCCGAGTCCCAAGCCAACCCCGAGCCCGAGCCCCAGTCCAACGCCGACACCCACGCCCACCCCGACCCCACCGCCGTCCACCGACCTTACCCCCGCCCAGGCGAAAGCCGCCGCTAAGGGTATGGTCGCTGCGTACGGCTGGAATGACGCCCAATATCAATGCCTGGTCTGGCTGTGGGAGCGGGAGTCGAACTGGCGTTGGTGGGCCGAGAACCCCTACTCCGGAGCCTATGGCATCCCGCAGTCCCTACCCGCCAACAAGATGGCGAGCGCCGGGTCCGACTGGAAGACCAATGCGATCACCCAGATGCGTTGGGGCCTGGACTATATCTGGTGGCGTTACGACGCCCCTTGCGGGGCTTGGGACCATTCCGAACAGGTTAACTGGTACTGACATCACCCAAGACCGTGCCATTCCCCCCGTCAAGCGACTACGATTTGTTTGGTGAGAAATACCCGCCCAAGGGAAGGGGACTGATCGGTGAAGGTACTAGTGCTCTCGCGCAGCATGGGCGAAGGTCACAATCGGGCCGCCTTGGCGGTCAGCGAAGCCCTAGCCGCGCGCGGTCACACCTGCGAAACCCTCGACGCTTTGCGCTTGCTCAACTTCGACGAACGGGAGCTGCACGGTCGGGCGGCGCGCAAAGCCCAACGCAGAGAACACACCCACCGCTCCGGTTCCGATATCGCCTCAGCGGCCTACGGTTGGGCGGCCTTCAAAGCGCCAGCCCTCTTCGGCGCGGTTTACACCGCCGGTGAGGTGGTCTGCCGGGCGCCCTTCCCGTCGCCGGTCTATCTCCAAAACCAGAAGTATGCCGCCGAGACTTGGGCTTATATCGAAGATCGCCGCTTTGATGTCGTCATCTCTACCCATACCTTTCCTTTGGAAACGATGTCGGCGATCCGGAAACGCTACCCATCGAAGGTTCGTTATTACGGGGTTTTGACCGACTACACCCCGACGCCTTTCTTCGCCGAGGCGGCCCTCGATGGCTATTTCATTGGCCATCCGGATCTGATGCGCAAATGTCGCCGAGCGGGGCTCCCGGAAGCGATCACCTATCCGACCGGCATCCCCATCTCGCGCCGCTTCCACCGGCCGACCAACGCTGACGAAAAAGCCAAGGTACGCCTGGGGCTCGGTCTACCACCAGACGTACCAATCTTTCTGTTGATGTCGGGCGGGGTGGGCAGCCAGAATGCCCCGGCGACCTGCGATCACCTGCTCGCCGAGGGCGGGGAGAAGGTCCACGTTGTCATCATGACCGGGCGGCGGACCGACTTCTACAAGTCGACGACCGCCCGCTACCAGCTCGACGCGCGCGTTTCGGTGATCCCCTTCACCGAGCGGGTGCCGGAATACATGACCGCAGCCGACGTGATCCTCTCGAAGCCCGGTGGGGTTTCGAGCACCGAGGCGGCGGTTTCCGGGGTGCCGCTCATCCACACGGCGGCGATCCCCGGTTGCGAAACCAAGAACGCCCAGTTCTTCTCCACCCATGGCATGTCGCTCTACAACCAGCGCCCGACCGAGGCGGCCCGCCTGGCTTGCTGGTTGTTGGACGATCGCGCCAAGGTGGCGTCAATGCTCTCCCACCAAGCGGCCAATATTCCGCTGGGGGCGGCTGATCGGGTGGTCGACCGGCTCGAAGGGCCTACCTGATGGTCAAAAAGCGGGTGGTGGTGGCCGATGTCAGCCAAGCGGATTTTGGGGTCGGCGAGCGGGTGACCAAGCGCCGGGCGGTGGATGAGACCTACCGCTATCAGCACCCCAACCCGTTGTGGCATGTGGTGGCGGGGCTGGTCTACTGGGTGCTTGCTTCGCCCGTGGCTTTTGTGGTCTCCCGGATGTACGGGATGCGCTTCGTCAACCGGGCGGCGATCCGGCGAACTGGTGGTTGCTATATCTACGGTAATCACACCCACTGGACTGATGCCATCATGCCCTATCTGCTCGCCTGGCCCCGGCGCGGTTATATTACCGCTGGCCCGGTGGCTTTCTCCCTCCCGGTAGCGCGCTCGATCGTGCCGATGGTCGGTGGGATCCCGCTTAACACCACCGAAGTTGGACGCGCCAACTTCCGGGCCGCCCTTGACTCTATGATCCAAGCTGGTCACCCGGTGGCCGTCCTCCCGGAAGCCCACGAATGGCCTTATTACAACGGGATTCGCGACTTCCCAGATCACAGTTTCACTTATCCCGTACGCTCGAAAGCCCCCGTAATCGGCTATGTTGTCACCTACCGCCAACGCCGCTGGCGCAAGCATCGTCCCCCGCTATTGACGATCACCGTCGGCGACCCAATCTACCCCGCCGCCTGGCAGGATCACCCCAACCCCAAGGGCTACCTACGCGACGCCGTCCATACCTTCATGTGCGATACCGTACGCGAAAATCAGAGCTACGGCTGGATCGAATATCAGGTCACCGCCGCCTGAGCTCCTTGCTCATGAGCTGGTCTTGTGTATGACGGCAAAGCTGAGCGATGGGACTGAGCAAACGCCCGGTGAACTCCGGAAGTCCTAAGGCACCTAGTTGGTCTGATAGGGCATCTGGAAGTTTGTTGGCTAGTTCCCACAGACGTTGAAGACCCCACTCAGGGTTCAGTTGATTGGCGGAAAGAAACCTCATCCAGTGTTGCGGCGTGATGAGACCGAACCGCGACTCACCCGCGATCGCCATCGCAAGACGCCTAGTGGTAAAGACACCCGGCCCGCCTTCAACGTCGTAGGGTAGGGCGCTCGCAACATCATATAGCGGAGCCAGCGCAACCTGAGACCCGGAGAGCAGAAGAGAGTAGTTGCGGGAATGCCCGTCTGGTGCACCCAGGAGGTAGTTAGCCATGAGGGCCTCCGCGAACCGCTGCCTACTTGACTCATCCGCCCAAGCACCCAATAGTTCGAGGACACTACGCGCCTGAGGGCCGCCTTGGCGTTCGTACGCTCGTACGAGCCCTAGGGCTTGGCAAAGGTCTTCAGTATGGCGTCTCAGTACGGTGCCGTCAGACTCGATCACGCGGTCGAAACGGGTGACGACCATACTTGAACGATCCTGAAAAGTCGTGTACTGGGTTGGAGCGGTTGGCACCCCACAATCGCTCAATGCGCGCAAGCAGACGTGTTCGTTGGCAGCCAACAACCGCACGCCAACAATCCCAGGCTTCACGATGTGAGTGGAGGCAGCCGAACCGGTCGGAACCGCCCATCCACCGTCTTGAAGCAACCGTAGAGGAAACTTACTTTGACCACCACCCAAACTCCAATGCCCGTCCTCGATCCGCCAGTCCGACTCGTCTTCCGCAAGGGCAGTGAGACGATCCCTGATCCATGTCTCGTTAACAGGGTCGCATCCGCCTACTTGAGCAATGGCTTGCTCAGTCTGGTCAGGTGTCGTCACCTGGACAGCACCGGGGCAATCTAGCCCCACGCTTCCCAGTAGCCCCATGATGTCGGTCACTTTTACGCCTGCGCGGTCTGCCAGGTGGGCCCGTACGGCGTCGTTCGCTGGCAGAAGCCCCTGAATCCAGGCAATCGTTGCCCGCTGTGACTGGGGCTGGGGGCGTAATGGCATCGAAAGGGACAGCGGCGTGGGGTTGGGGGCAGCGAGGTAGGTCTCATCGTAGGTGAACCTCACCGCAGTGTCACGGGTGATTACTCCCACTCGCTCACCGTGAAGAAAGACAACCAAAGACCTTGTCATGAGGCGTATCCTGCGACAATATCCTCGAGGGTGGTGTCACGCGGTGGGATTGGGGTGACAGCGAGCTCCAAACCAAGAGCGCGCAGGACCGCGCGAACCGGGGCAAGCTGCGCATTGGGGTGCCCCCGTTCAAGGACACTGACCCAGCGTTCCGAGACAACGGCACGATGCGCCAGTTCCGCCTGGGTCCACCCCAGACTTTCGCGATGCTCACGAACTAGACGACCAAGTTCGTGTGATGTCCGCGCCAGTTCCATATACCCTCCAGCCTTCAGTAACTTGATCGTACGATCATATCATTGAATCTGATCGAACGGTACAATTCCTCCTGACGGGCGTGAAAAGAGGACGCCATACGCTGGATCGAATATCAGGTCAGAGACCAGGCCGCCGAGTAATTCCCGCCACCCCCGGAGAGGCAACCCAGTTTGCCTTACGCGGTCAGATATCATATCCTGGTAGATTGTGTTAGGGAATGGGGAATCATTTCTAGCCAAAATAGCAGCAATTGATGTGCCTAGAAGCCTGATCGCCCTCGCCCAATTTGGGGCGCGGAACCGGTCAAGCGTATAAGGAGTGTTTATTATGGAGGGTACGGTGACGAGGCCGGTCGCGAAGGCGACCCTGTTTGACTCTAAACAGGAAAATGGAGAAGGCGCCCTAGTCGCGGCTGCTCTGCTCGCGACGGAAACTGGCAGAGATGACGCCCCCCGCCTCTGCGTCTTCAAGAATTATCGAGCCGGTCAAGACAACCCGTCTTGGGATCTGACCGACTACGCCGTGTCGATGGAACTCAGCTTCGACGGCACTGCTGACCTCGCCCACGGTCTAGGCGTCGAAGTCAACGACCTGCTGAGCGTGATCGTCGAATGTGTCGGCGGCAAGCGCCACGCCATGGAAGGCATCATCGCCTTATGTCGCTCCCTAGAGGTCCCCTTCTCCACCCGCCAACTCGACGCCCGAGGCGCCGAAATGGTCCCCGCCGCCTAAACGCCTAAATACGCCACTAATACAAGTCACCGAAGGTGATGACGATGTTGGCTGGGTCGGTGAGGTCTATTGAGACGCCATAAATCGTGTCGTCGAACTCATGGGATTTTCCGGCTCGGTCTTTGATGGTGGTTTGGATTCTCAGATAGCTCTCGGCTTGGACTTCCAGCGGCTTGCCATAGGGTTGAAGCCATTGCAGGTCCTTCCAATCACCGGTGGTCACGACTCGTTGGATGGTGGCGGGGTCGGGCATCGCCCCACCCGGCATGACGATCGGCGAAAAACCGCATTGGGGAATATCTAGGTCTTTGAGGGCCAAGCAGTTGTCAAAAGCCTTTTGGGTGGCTTTAGTTAGGGTCTCGGGGGCAGTGGAGGCTAAGACCACTTGATCCCAACTGACGTCGTCCGTGCTCGCCCAGTTTGTCACCGTGATCCGAGCCTTACCCTTGAGCTCGAAGAAGGGGTGGGTGATAGCGA
>JAIRKB010000218.1 GCA_031260385.1 Propionibacteriaceae bacterium
GTGGTTCACCTGAGTACATGAAAGCCGCGGACGACCCATCAAACCCGCGGGGTCTGGGGTGGCGGTCTCCACCCCAGCCATACGGAAAGTCAGGTGAAGTGACGATCATCTTTAGCCAAACCCGTGCCCAAAATGGGAGTCCGTTCGCTGATGTTTGAAGATGACGGTTTTCCTAGCGATTTTAGGGTGATCTTCAGCCATCCCCGTCGTACGACAGAAAACGGTTTCGGTTGTGGCTAGAGATCACAATGGGCAAAGGCCACCAACGGTCCAATAAGAACCGTATCCTTGGTTTGATTGTTGTCTAGCAGTTTTCGGTGTAACCAACCCGTATGCTGATCTTAGGTTTACCGGGTTTGGGTTCGTGTTTTCGGGTTTCGGTTGGTCGGCTGGGGTGGAGACCGCCACCCCAGACCCCGCGGTCTTGATCTTATCCCTGGCTCTCTGGGCCTACAGTCTTTACTAGTCTTTGCCGGTTGGCTTTCCGTTTGAGCAACATGAGTACGGGGAAGAGTTTATGCAGGTACTAGGCTGCTAAACGTGAGAGCCCGCTCGAACCGAAGAGTAGCCAATCCCTTCCTTCCGGTCGGGAAATGGAAACGCCCCCTTTGGTCCAGGCGGGCCAAAGGGGGGCGGTTCGGGTTGGTTAAGCGGGGGTGGGGGTGGCGGACTCGATGGCGATGCGGCGGGTGGGGTCTACGCCGACGCCGGGGCCCATGGTGGAGGCCATGGTGACCTTACGGACGTACCGGCCTTTGGAGGCGCTGGGCTTGAGGCGGAGGACCTCGTCGTAGGCGGCAGTGAAGTTCTCGAATAGTTGCTCGTCGGTGAAGGAGACCTTGCCGATGATGAAGCAGCAGTTCGCTTGACGGTCGGCCCGAAACTCGATCTTGCCACCCTTGATGTCGGTGACGGCCTTGGCGACGTCCATGGTCACCGTGCCGGTCTTGGGGTTCGGCATCAGGCCGCGCGGGCCGAGGATCCGGCCGAGCTTGCCAACCTTGGCCATCAGGTCGGGGGTCGAGACGACGGCGTCGAAGTCGAGGTAGCCCTTGGCAACCTTCTCGATCAACTCGTCAGCGCCGACCTCGTCAGCGCCAGCGGCTTCGGCGGCCGCGGCGTTTTCGCCGGTCGCGAAGACCAAGACCCGGGCGGTCTTGCCCGTACCGTGGGGTAGGTTAACCGTGCCACGGACCATCTGATCAGCCTTGCGCGGGTCGATCCCGAGCCGCATGGCGACCTCAACGGTCTCATCGAACTTGGCCGAGGCCATCTGCTTGACAGCGGCGATCGCCTCCAGGCCAGTGTGGAGTTTCTGCGCATCGCGCTGGGTTTCAGCGCTGCGATAAGCCTTACTGCGCTTCATATCTGGTTCCTTTCGTATGCGGCTATCTCGTACGATAGCCAGTCCAGTTGTGGTCCGGGAAGCGGTTCCCTGCCACTAGTACCCTCTTCGCGACCTTGGTCGCGGCGGGGGTTGAGGGGGTCGTCCCCCTCTCGGTTATATCAGTCGGAAATGGTGACGCCCATAGAGCGGGCGGAGCCTTCGACGATCTTCATGGCGGCCTCAATATCGTTGGCATTGAGGTCAGGCATCTTGGTGGTGGCGATCTCGCGGACCTGATCCGAGGTGATCGACGCAACCTTGTTCTTCAACGGGTTGGCAGAACCCGAGCTGATCCCAGCAGCCTTCTTGATCAGCTCAGCGGCCGGCGGGGTCTTGGTGATGAACCGGAAGGACCGGTCTTCAAAAATGGTGATCTCCACCGGGATCACGGTGCCGCGCATCGACTCTGTGGCAGCGTTGTACTGCTTGCAGAAGTCCATGATGTTGACACCATGCGGCCCGAGGGCCGTACCGACCGGAGGGGCCGGTGTGGCAGCGCCAGCGTTCAGCTGCACCTTGACGATGGCCGCAACCTTCTTCTTGGGAGGCATTCTTGTCCCTTATTCTTTTTCTCGCCTGCGGTCCCTCCGCAGTGCTGTCCCGTTTCGGGACTGGATCAGATCTTCTGAACCTGATCCAAAGTCAAATCGACCGGCGTATCGCGCCCCATGAATTCTAAGGTCGCCTTCAACCGGGAGGTCTGAGTGTTGATCTCGGTGACGGTAGCGTGAACACCGTTGAACGGTCCGTCGGTAAGCATAACCGAGTCACCAACCTGGAAATCAACCAGTTACACTTTCTTCTTGCGCGCCGGGCGACCGGTTTCGGTCTCCGCTCGCAAGGCGAGAGCGGCCGGTAGCAGCATCTCGACGACCTCATCGAGGGTCAGTGGCACAGGGTCGTTGGCATGGCCGACAAACCCGGTCACCGACGGGGTGTGACGCACCGCCGACCAAGAGTCATCGGTGAGGTCCATCCGAACCAAGACATAGCCGGGCAGGACCGTCCGGGTGACCGTCTTCTTGACACCGTTGCGAATCTCAACGACATCTTCAGTGGGCACGATCGTCTCGTGGATGTAATCCTCCATATTGAGGGTCTTCACCCGGGAGTCTAAATTCTGCTTGACGCGCTTCTCCATGCCGGAGTAGGTGTGAACAACGTACCAATCGCCAATCTTGGACTCCAGGGAGGTGCGAATCTCTGCCCGGACGGCGTCGGCATCATCATCCAATGCCACCTCGTCGTCTTCGCTGGTCTCTTCCTCTTCATCATCGAAACCCAGTTGGATTTCGGTCTCGGCGGGAGCCTCTTCTTCTTCACCACCCAGGTCAAGGTTAATCTCGACTTCGACTTCTTCTTCGGAGTCACCGATCTCGAAATCACTGAGATCGATGCTTACCTCAGTCTCACTAAAGATGTTCTCTTCTTCTACCATGACTAGTCCTCTCAGCCGAATAGCGATAGCATCGCCCAGCCAAAGAATAGGTCAAGCAGCGAGATGAAAGCGATCATAAACACCACAAAGACCAGCACCACCAGGAAGAACCGGGTCAGTTGCCCACTAGAGGGCCACGACACCTTCTTCAGTTCCTGCACGATCTGGCCGACGAACTTAATCGGGCCAGTCCGCTTCGGCGCGTCCTCCTTGGTCGCTTCGGCGCGGGTCCGGGTCGCATGACCCTTGCCCTCAAGAGCCTTGGAATCTGACTTCTTGGAGCCGGTCTTGGCCTCCTTGTCGTAGACCTCCCAACCCTCGGTGACCGACTCTTTGTCGACCGCCTTCTTCTTCGGCCGCTTGGTCGCCGGGGCCTCGTCCTCATCGACAGCTACTTCGGCTTCCTCAGCCTCGGCGGCCCGCTTGGGACGCTTAGATGCCTTCGGTTTTTCAGGCGCTTCTCCCGTGGTCTCGACTTCCTCGACCTCCTCGACCTCCTCGGTCACGTCAGTATCATCCTGACCGGTCGAGTCAGACTCGGCGTCAACCTCATCGTCAAAGGAGGCGATGTCGGGAGAATCGAAAAGGTCGTCAACGCCCTTCTCGGGCTTCTTCGAACCCTTGGCCTTGTTCTTAGCCACTGAAATTCCTTCGTCTTCTGGCCTCACGGCCTGTTGTCACGGCACAAGCAGGGCAAGAGGGACTTGAACCCCCAACCTGCGGTTTTGGAGACCGCTGCTCTGCCAATTGAGCTATTGCCCTAAGGGTTAGCTGTCCCTGGGAAGGCACAGGACAGCCTAGGTCAAATGACCACGATCGCCTATTGTACGCTAGATTTTATGCCAGGTCGAACTGATGACCCGCAGACCGGGATCGTGGCGGCGCAACCGAGGAAGGATAAAGGATGAGGGGACGATTTGGTGTTCACGGTGGCCAGTATGTACCAGAAACCCTAATGAGCGAGTTGGGGCAACTAGCCGAAGCCTACGAGCACTACCGAGGCGATCCTGGATTTACGACCGAGCTCGATAGCTTACTAGCGGAGTACGCTGGGCGGCCCTCGCGTCTCTGGTTCGCGGCCAATCTGACAGCGGATCTCGGCGGTGCCAAGGTTTACCTGAAACGCGAAGACCTCAACCACACTGGCTCCCACAAGATCAACAATGTCCTCGGCCAATGCCTGCTCGCCAAACGCCTCGGCAAGACCCGGGTGATCGCCGAGACCGGTGCCGGTCAGCACGGCGTCGCCACCGCCACCGCCGCTGCCCTGCTCGGCCTGGAGTGCGAGATCTTCATGGGCCTCGAGGACACCGAACGCCAAGCCCTCAACGTCTACCGGATGGAGTTACTCGGCGCGACCGTACATCCCGTCACCTCCGGCACCCAAACCCTCAAAGACGCCGTCAATGAGACGATGCGCGAGTGGACCCGCCGAGTCGCCGACACCCACTACGTGCTTGGCTCAGTGATGGGCCCCCACCCCTTCCCGACGATGGTTCGCGATTTCCAGTCCGTCATCGGGCGCGAGGCCCGCGCCCAGATCCTCGAAGCCGAAGGCGAGTTACCCGCCGCCGTCCTCGCTTGCGTCGGTGGCGGCTCCAACGCCATCGGGATCTTCCACCCCTTCCTCGCCGACGAGGGGGTCGCCCTGATCGGTTGCGAGGCGGCTGGTCGCGGCATCGACACCTATGAGACCGCCGCTACGATCGCCACCGGCTCCCTCGGCGTCTTCCACGGCATGAAATCCTATTTCTGCCAAGATGATCACGGCCAAATCGCCCCCGTCTACTCGATCTCCGCCGGCCTCGACTACCCCGGCATCGGCCCCGAACACGCCTATCTCCACGACACCGGCCGCGCCACCTACGTCCCCGTCACCGACGCCGAAGCCGTCGACGCCTTCGAATACCTCGCCCGCACCGAAGGGGTGATCGCCGCTATCGAGTCCGCCCACGCTATCGCTCACGCCCGCAAACTCGTACCAACCCTCGACGCCGCCGACTCCGTCATCATCTGCTTATCCGGCCGGGGCGACAAGGATGTCGCCGCCATCGCCCGCTACCGTGGCCACACCGTCAAGGAGGATTAAATGGGCCCCCAACGCATCCGCCAAGCCTTCACAGACAAGGCCTTCATCGCCTTCATAACCGGCGGCGACCCGACCCTAGACGACACCCGCCGCTACATCAACCTCCTCGCCCGCCTCGGTGTCGGCTTAGTCGAAATCGGCCTCCCCTTCTCCGACCCGATCGCCGAAGGCCCCATCATCCAAGCCGCCAGCCAACGCGCCCTCGCCTCTGGCACCACCCCCGAAGCCATCTTCGACCTAGTCAACACCCTGCGCCAAGACGATGCCCTAACCATCCCCCTAGCCATCATGACCTACCTCAACCCCCTCCACCACTACGGCTATGACGCTTGGTTCGCCCGCGCCAACGCCGTCGGTCTAGACGCCGTCATCATCCCCGACCTCCCCTTCGAAGAACACGACGAAGTACGCGCAGTGGCCTCCCACCACAATGTAGCTCTAATCTCCATGGTGGCTCCGACCACAATGCAGGCCGAGCGCAGATCAAGCTCGCTTGATATGCCGAGGCCAAAGCAGTGGTTGACGAGCGAAGCGAGGAGCACTTCCTCTGATCGCATCCGCCGCATCGCCCAAAAAGCCGAAGGCTTCATCTATCTAGTCAGTTCCTTAGGCGTAACCGGCGTACGCTCCGAAATCACCACCGACCTAGCCGCGATTGTCGCCGAGATCCGCGCCGTCACCGACACCCCCGTCGCCGTCGGCTTCGGCATCTCCACCCCAGCCCAGGTAGCGGTGGTGTCCAAGCAAGCCGATGGGGTCATCGTCGGTAGCGCAATAGTCCGCCTAATCGCCGAAGGCGGAGGGCGGGCCGACCCCGCCATTGAAGAGTATGTCCGATCAATGATTGACGCCCTGTGAAAAAACCCAGTGGGACGGTGCCGAGACTGTTGGGCGGAGGATACGAGAAAAAATCGTGCAACGATTTAGGCGCGCGAGCGCCGTTTTCGAAGTGAAGTGAGCGCCGCGATAAGATCCGAAGGATCGCGGCGCGCAACGACCTCCGCACGACAGTCTCGGCGCCGTCCCCCCCCCCCCGAAAAGGCCAGGCGATCGTCGAGCTCAGACCCCGCCTGGGCGGTCAACAGCAACGCGCCGACAGAAAGGGTGATCACCACACCAGCGACCGCCCCAAAACGAGCTAACTTTCCCATGACGTTCCTTTCTTGTTCTCCCCAAATAGAACGTTCAACCCAGTTAAAGTATTCCACATTAATGCGCCTAGTCATAGACCGAGTCAGTGCCAACCTCATTAGGCTCGTCAGGTATGGTTGACCATTAACGCTCACTTCGCTCTAGGAGGCGCTATGCCGAAGGCCCTGATCTTATCTGGCGCCGGGCGTTACGCCGACCCCTGGCATAGCTATGCTGACACCTCCCTACGTCTAGAAGCGCTGGCCCATGACTCTGGCTGGAAGACCACCATCACGGATCAGATTGACGAGACCCTA
This sequence comes from Propionibacteriaceae bacterium, assembly GCA_031260385.1. GTDB lineage: Bacteria > Actinomycetota > Actinomycetes > Propionibacteriales > Propionibacteriaceae > WQYJ01. The sequence continues at coordinate 6,363 of JAIRKB010000218.1, forward strand.
GCGGCGGGTCTTGATGACTTCGACCTAGTGATCGTGAACGCCGGCGATCCCTGGCATGCCACCGAGGAGGGCGCTCCCGAACCCGATGAGGCCGTGATTGCCCAGGGTCGGCTTGCCCTCGCGACGGCCCTTGAGCGCGGGATCTCGCTCCTTGGCGTCCACGCCGCTGCGAACTCGCTGCGCGACTACCCCCAGTGGCGCTTCGCTCTTGGCGGTGAATGGACCCACGGCAAATCCTGGCACCCGGCGGTTGGCGAGATCCACATTCGTACGCTCCATGACGAGATCGTCGAAGGTTTGTCCGACTTCAACGTCATGGACGAGCGCTACACCGCCTTGACGATCGATCGTGACATCGAACTGCTGGCGGAGGCGATTGACGACCAAAAGGGCCACCCGATCGCCTGGGCCCACCAGTACGGCCGCTCGTGCGTCATCTACGATGCTCTCGGCCATGATCTACGGTCTTTTGACTCGCGGGGGCATCGCTCGCTGTTGCGGCGGGCTCTCAGTTGGCTGCTGCCGCGCCAGAAGTTTGACGACGCGCGGCGTAAGCGGTCTTGATCGGTCGTCGATTTGGGTGGGGCCGCCTAGCCTGGTAAAGTTACGCCTTGCGCGTAAGCGCACGCCATTTTTATGAAGAGGAAATCGCCCGTGGCCAATATTAAGTCGCAGATGAAGCGGATTAAGACCAACGAGATCGCCCGCCAGCGCAATAAGGCATATAAGTCTAAGCTGCGTACGCAGATCCGCAAGGTGCGCGAAGCCGTTGCCGCCGGTGACGCTGAGGCCGCCGCTGAGTATGGGCGTGCTGCCTGCCGGAGCCTGGACAAGGCCGTCACTAAAGGGGTCATCCACGCTAATAACGCTGCCAATCGCAAGTCAGCGGTTGCCCAGTCTGTAGCCGCGCTCCAAGCCGCCAAAGCGTGAGTGCACCCCAGATCTAAAACTACATGAGGCGCCCCACAGTGGGCGCTTCTGCTTTTGTCAGTCGTAATCCCTGGACAGTAACCACCGGCCACCGTTGGCCGGTTTAGAATGGTCCGTTATCAGATCCCCCCAAGGAGCTCCCATGAACCATGCCGAACGGCTTGATCGCCTGCCCGTTACCCGTCTGCACACCAAGCTGCTGCTGGGCTCGGGGATTGGCTGGGCTTTAGACGCGATGGATGTCGGACTGATCTCCTTTATCATCGTACAACTGGGAATCGTCTGGGAGCTATCGCCCGGGACGAAAGGCTGGATTGCCTCGGCCGGTTTCATCGGGATGGCGATTGGCGCCTCCCTAGGAGGCTTGCTGGCCGACAAGATTGGCCGCCGCCAGGTCTTCGCCTTGACCCTACTGATCTATGGCCTCGCGACCGGCCTATCGGCGCTGTCGATGTCGGTGGCGATCCTGATTGGTTTACGGGTGATCGTCGGGCTCGGGCTAGGTGCCGAGCTACCGGTCGCCTCGACCCTGATGTCGGAGTTCTCCCCGGCGCGGATTCGCGGTCGGATGATCGTCATCCTGGAGGCCTTCTGGGCGCTGGGTTGGACCTTTGCCGCCCTGATCGGCTACTTCGTGGTCCCGGTTGGCGACAATGGTTGGCGCTGGGCCCTGGTGCTCGGAGCGGTGCCCGCCGTCTATGCGATTGTCGTCCGTCTCGGTCTACCGGAATCGGTTCGCTTCCTCGCCACCAAGGGACGTCTAGACGAAGCCGAGCGGATTGTTCTGGAGTTTGAGCGCTCCGCCCCCCTGATCCAACCAAAGACCCCTGTCATCAAACTATCCTCCGGCCCCCAACTTCCCCCCGTTATCGGGGCCAGTGAAGCGCCGTCAGAACCCCCGCTTACGGTTACCAAACCCCGCCCATCCGAACTCTGGGCCCCCGCCCTGCGCAAACGTACGACCCTAATCGCCCTGATCTGGTTCTGCGTTAACTTCTCCTACTACGGGGCCTTCATCTGGCTACCCTCCCTGTTGGTTCGCGATGGCATCGAGGTCACCCGCTCGCTGTTCTACACCCTGATCATCACCTTGGCCCAACTCCCCGGTTATGCCACCGCCGCCGTCTTCATCGAGAAGTGGGGGCGGCGCCCCACCCTAGCGGTCTTCCTAGCTGGCTCAGCGATGGCGGCGGGCTTGTTCTCGATGGCCCACGAACCCTGGGCGATCATCGCAGCCGGTTGCACCCTGTCGTTCTTTAACCTCGGCGCCTGGGGGGCCCTCTACGCCTCCACCCCGGAGTTGTTCCCCACCCATCTGCGCGGTACGGGGGCTGGTTGGGCAGCTGGTTTCGGCCGCCTCGCCTCAATCATCGCCCCCCTGATCGTCCCGGCGTTAATTAGCTACGGCACCGCCACCCTGTTCATCCTCTTCGCCGTCAGCTTCCTAATCGCCTGCCTCCTGGCCCTCCTCCTCCCCGAACTCCGCGGTCAAACCCTAGACTAGCCCCGGACATGGCGGGACATGGGGTGGGGGGGGGGGGGCCCCCCCGGGGGCCCCCGGGCGGCCCCCACGTCCCCCCCCCCCCCCCCCACGGGCCCCCCCCCCCGCGGGGGCGCCCGGATC
>JAIRKB010000052.1 GCA_031260385.1 Propionibacteriaceae bacterium
GTACCTTCGACGCCGGACAGGCATCGCCCCTTCCCGGGCGGGTGCCTCGACGACGCGTCGATTTTTCTCCTGGAAGTGGACGTGGGCGAGCCTGATCATCATCGCGGCTTGCGCCGTCACCTTCATCATTCAGTTCCACTTCCTGAAGCAACCAACCTATTATGCAGACGGTTCCTCGGTCCCCGGCCTCAACGATAATGCCTTGTGGATGTGTGCAAAACGGGCTTTGCCGACGATGGTTTTCTGGATCGTCGCCGCCATCCTGGTCGACCGCTACAAGCCCCAGCGCTTCCTAGTCTGGTTTTTCGCCCTCGCCTGGGGTGGCTGTGTCGCCACCTGCGCCTCCCTCTTCCTCAATAGCTGGGCGGGGGAACAGTTGGCGGTGATCAACGACCAATCCGGGGTTTCTTCCTTGCGTACGGCGATCTTCATCGCCCCCTTTGTCGAGGAGGCCACCAAAGGCTGCGTCATCTTCCTGATCGCCGCCTTGGATCGCAACCGCTTCACCTCGCGGGTCTCCGGCGCGGTGATCGGCATCCTGGCCGGCGCTGGCTTCGCCTTCACCGAAAACATTATTTACTATGCCCGCGTCGTCGTTTACGGTTCGATGACCGCGGGGACCGGTGATGTGAAGGCCTACCTCGACTACATGGTCCAGATGCGCGGGATCTACACCGCGTTCGGTCACCCGCTCTTCACGATGATGACCGGGCTGGGGGTCGGCTTTGCGATCGCCTCGCGGTCAAAGATCGTACGCCTGCTCGCCCCGGCCGCTGGGTTCTTGGCAGCAGCCTTCCTCCACATGTTCTTCAACTTCCGGATCAGTCTGATCCCGCAAGATATTTTTGTACCAGTGATGCTGATCATCGCTTGGCCGCTAGTCGCCATCGTGGCGATGCGCCTAGTCCGGTCCTCCCTGGCCCAGGGTCGAACGGTTGAGGCCCGGCTAACCGATTACGTTGCGATGGGCTGGCTCCCCAGTCACTATCCAGCGGCCCTATCGCGAGTGCGGCGCCGCTTGTGGGCCCTGATGATGAGTCCCTGGCACGGCAACCTGATCGCCACCTGGCGGCTCCAGGTCCGCGCCACCGAACTAGCGATGCTCCGCGAAGCGATGACCCGCGGGGTGGTCGATCAAGGCGGTCTGTCAAGGGAATATGACATCGTCAACGAGCTTGCAGCCCTCGCGGGGCGCAAAGCCGTAGTTGAGGGGAAGGGTTTGCGTCCGTACTGGCCGTGGCGCAACTGGTGGCGGCGACGCCGACAACGTCGCGGTGCCACCACACCATCGACTCGTGGGATATCATCAAGTATGGCGACAAGGTCTCCAGTACGATATTCTGCGGTTGACTCACGATGGGGACCACCAGGATGATAGACACCCGGCTGGCTGACAGAGACGATTTGAGTGAAGCACTCTCGGCTCTGCTGTCTGAGTTGCGTGAAAACCTCGAGAAAGTCTGGTTGGCCTTACCGTTGCCGGGTGCCGTTGAAGCCAAACAGTGGACCGCGCGAGCGATGGCCCAGTTGGATGACTATGTTCTACCCCGCCTCGGCGCGATTGAGGCCCCGCTGTTGGCGGTCGTTGGCGGCTCGACGGGGGCTGGTAAATCAACCTTGGTCAACTCCTTGCTCGGGATGACCGTAACTGTGCCGGGGGTGATCCGGCCGACCACCCGCACCCCAGTCTTAGTTCACCATCCTTCGGATGGGGCTTGGTTCAACTCCCATATCATCTTGCCGGGTTTCGCCCGTTATCGCGGTCCGGCGGAGACTCTCCGGGCGGTCCAAACGGTGGCTTGCTCCCAGGTTCCGGCTGGTTTAGCGCTGCTGGATGCCCCCGATGTCGACTCGGTTGATGTCAACAACCGGGCCCTGGCAGTCCAGCTGCTTGCTGCCGCCGATATGTGGCTATTTGTGACCTCGGCGGCGCGCTATGCCGACGCTGTGCCCTGGGAACACCTCACCCAAGCGGCGGAGCGCTCGACAGCGGTGGCGGTCATCGTTGACCGAGTGCCCCCGGCGGCCCTCTCAATCGTTCCCGAACATCTCGCTCAGATGATGACTGAACGCGGTTTGGGCGATGCCGCCCTATTTGCCGTACCAGAAACGGTCGCTGACGCGCGCGGAATCTTGCCACCCGCCGCCGTGGCACCGATCCGTTCCTGGTTGGAATATCTGGCGTCGAGCCGGGTCGCTCGGGCCCAGGTTGTGATGCGGACCCTCGATGGCGCCGTCGCCTCTATCGAGTCGGGTTTAGCCCAGGTCGCCAACCAGATCACCGCGCAGGACGCCGCCCTGAAGGGGTTGCGAGACGATGCCGAAGCGATCTTCGACGCCGCCAAGCAGTTGGCGAAAGCCCGCAGCTCGGACGGTTCGATGTTGCGCGGCGAGGTGATGGCGCGCTGGCAGGATTTCGTGGGGACGGGCAATTTCATGCGGGCGGCCGAGAATCAGGCTGGCCGGTTGCGGGATCGGATCACTCGCGCCGTGGTTGGCTCGCGGGAGAAAGCCCAAGATGTTAAGGTCGCCGTCCAATTCGGGCTCGAAGCCCTGGTTGTTGAAGCGGGGGAGGCGGCCCTCGAGCGCGTCAAATCCTCGTGGGAGGCCAACCCGGCTGGTCGCCATCTGATCGAGTGGGCGAAAGTCGATATTGGCTTGCCAGCCCGCGAGTTTGTCGCCGAAGCGGAGGCCGCGATGCGGCTGTGGCAGCAAGACGTGGTGGCGATCGTCACGACCGAAGGTGCCACCAAACGTACGAGAGCTCGGCTAGCCGCCCTGGGGGTCAACATCGCCGGGGTGTCGCTGATGTTGTTGGCTTTCGCGCATACCGCCGGCTTGGCGGGGGCAGAGCTGGGGATTGCGGGCGGTACGGCGATCGTGGCCCAGAAAATCCTCGAACTGATCTTTGGCGACGAAGCGATCCGGCGCCTAGCGGCGATCGCTGAAGAGAAGCTGACCGGGCGCATCGATGAGGTCCTAGATGCCCAGTTGCAGCGCCTCTACGCCTTAACCTTGGACCACTTCCCGGTCGAGGTGGTGAAGCCGGAGACCCTGCGCAGTTTGGCCCAGGAACTGGAGGGTGCCAGGGCGTGGCAGATGGCGCGGCTAGAAGAACTCGCGACCTATGATCGAGAGTTCGTTGACGACCAGACTTGGGATGATCCTTTCGCCGAGTTGAGTGCGTTGGCGGGCGAGACGACTACGCATTACGATAACTTAGGACCAACGAGCACCGATGCTGAGATGGGATTACCTGAGTTCTTCGAGGAGGGGTGACAATGCCTGATTTTGAGAAGGGTCTGTCTAGTCTCCTTGTCGCGATTGATGCCTGCCGGGGCCGGGTTGATCCGATCGCTCTGGGGCGGGCCCAGACCCTGGTTGAGCGGATCGGTCGGCGACTGTCGCTGTCGAGAGATGTCACGGTGATCGCGCTGGCTGGCGCGACGGGGTCGGGGAAGTCTTCTTTGTTCAACGCCTTGACGCGGACGGCCTTGGCGCGGCCGGGCGTGCAGCGACCGATGACCCGCCAGGCGATGGCGGCGACCTTTGGAACCCACGAAACCACCGAGTTGCTGGATTGGCTTGGCATAACGAACCGCCATATCCTGCCGGGTGGCAAGCTCGATGGCATCGTCTTGGTTGACCTCGTTGACAATGATTCGATTGCCCTCGGTCACCAAGAGGAGGTCGATCGGATCCTGGAGGTGGTCGATGAGTTCTTCTGGGTGGTTGATCCTCAGAAATATGCCGACGCCACCCTGCATGAGCAATATCTTCGGCGCTATTCTGGCCATCAGTCGGTGATGACCTTTGTGCTCAACCAGATGGATCGGCTCTCGGCCCGCGAGGCCGCCGACATCCGTCAGGATTTCGTCAAGATCCTCCAAGAGGATGGGATTGCCCGGCCGGTGGTGTGCCAGGTGTCGGCGTTGACCGGGCATGGGATCGCGGCCTTACGGCGGCGGGCCAGTCAGGTGGCCAAGTCCAAACAAAGTATGGTTGCCCGCTTGCGGGCGGATATTCTGATGCACGCCAAGGGTTTGCGGGGCCAGTTGGGTCTCGGCCAGGTTGGGCCGCTCACCTCTGGTCAGTTGGTCAACTTGACACAGGCATGTACGGATGGGGCTGGCGTCGAGCAGGTCGGTGACGCCATTCTGGCTTCGGTGAAACAGCGTGGTGCGGTGGCGACCGGTTGGCCGCTCCTGTCTTGGATTTCTGGGCTAAAAGACGATCCTTTCAAGCGGTTGCGTTTCGACCGACGGCGGGCGATCCGGGCCCTCGGCGGCGGAAAGGGGGCCGACGGCGGGGATCATGTCACCCCGACCCGCGTCCATCCGATCGCTTCAGCGCGGATCGAATCAGCCGTACGAGCGCTGCGGATCGAGGCGGGCGCGAATCTGCCGGCAGGCTGGCAAGGGCCGCTCGACCGGGTGGTCCGGGAACAGGCGCCGACCCTACCGGATGCGATTGATCGGGCGATGGTCTCCTGCGAACTAGATCTGACGCGCTCGCGCCCCTGGTGGACGGTGATCCGGGTTCTCCAATGGCTGATCTTGCTCACGGCTCTCGGGTCGGCAGGGTGGCTGCTAGCGCCGTTGTTCACCTCCATGGACTTGCCCATATGGCAGGGTTTCCCCTTGCCGGG
>JAIRKB010000073.1 GCA_031260385.1 Propionibacteriaceae bacterium
AAGTCTCGGATTGCCTGATCGCCGCCGCTCAGGCGCAGGTCGCAGGGGTCGAGACCGTTCGGCTCAATCGCCACCCAGGTTGAAGCCCGGAACAAGGAGTCCTGTTTGAAGACTTTCAGAGCGGCCGCCCGACCCGCCTCGTCGCCATCGAAGGTGAAGATGACCTGGCCAGAGGAGGCGTGGTCACCCATCAAGCGCTGGATAGCCTTAGCGTGATCGGGCCCGAAAGCGGTTCCGCAAGAGGCGACCGCCGATTCGACCCCCGCCAGATGGCAGGCCATGACATCGGTATAACCCTCGACGATCACCGCTTGGGAACTGCTGCCGATCGCCGTCCGGGCGACATCGAGCCCGTAGAGAACCTGGGATTTCTTGTAGACCGGGGTCTCAGGGGTGTTGATATATTTGGCGGGCATCCGGTCGTTGTCGAAGAGCCGCCGGGCGCCGAAGCCGAGGACCGACTTGCCAGTGTCACGGATCGGCCAGACAAGACGGCCCTGGAAAAAGTCCCAGCCGCCAGCGCGGATGAGACCAGCTTCGATCAGCTCTTCGTCGGCAAACCCCCGCGTTCGCAGATAGCCCGCCCTTGTGCTTGTGCGCGCTCTAGCGGGTCTTGAAGAAGCGGAAGAGGCCTTTCTCACGGATTAGCGCCGACGCGCATACACCCCCAACTAAGCCAGCGACGAGTGAACACCAGATAATAATGACGCCACCCAGCCAGACCAGCCAGATCTCCCTTAGCCCGATGAGGCGGATCACTACTAGATCGATCATTGACGTTAGCCCGGCACCCGTGAGCGCCCAGACCGCCGTTTCGATAGCAACACCGAGCATGAAGGCCCCCCGGGCCTGGCGGGCGTGGAGGGCAGCGGAGTACTCCAAGCGACGCCGCCAGGTGGCAAGGAACCCGAACAGGCCGAGGAATAGCGGGGCGACCCATATTGTATGCCAAGTAATCCGCTCGCTGTAGAGTCGATTGGCGTCCATGGTCACACCATAGTTGCGGTTGACTTGGGCGATCAGGATCGGGTAGGCCTCGGAGGTGACAATCTGGGTGGAGCGCAGGAGCTTGTCATTGTCGTCGATGATCGGCCAAGCCTGGATCCAGCATTCGTCGAAGGGTTGGGCAGCGACCACGGGAACTAGGATCGCGTAACTGAAACGGATATCGCGCCCATCATTCGGCCAGTCGTAGACACCCGCAACTTGGAGAGGCCCGTCCTTGGTTGACAAGGTGGCACCGGGGCTGACAGCGAGGAGCTGGGCCAGACCAGCCTCGACCCAGACCCCGGGGACATCCAAGTTGTCGATCCCGATCACGCGCCCAAAGCCGTAGGTGACATCGTAGGCGGTCATGGGCACTAGTGGCGCCTGGTCGATGGTGATTGTCGAACGCTCTCGTATCGCCCCTGAGGCCTTAATTGTCGACACCCCCGCCAAGGCGTCACACCCGAAACCGTCAATCTGATTCGGAGCCGGTGCCTTGTGGACATTGGCGGCAGTCGCCTGGAAGGTCTGGACATCCCTCTCAATACGCATAATCGTCACCACATCGGCTAGGGTCAGCAGCGTCAAAATCACCGTCGTGGCAAGCGCCCAGGTCACGGCCTTCGTCGTTCCGGTTGATACATTGCGCGCTGCCTCAGAGAGCACACCGCTTACCTTCATGACTGGCCCCCCGCCGAAATGAGGTCTGCCGCGAGGTCGATGATTGTATCGCAGGCAGCCTGGGTGGCAGGATCGTGGGTGGCAACAATCACAATCGCCCCGGTGGAGGCCACCTGACCGAGGTTGGCGTTAACCGCGACAGCCGATTGCCGATCCAACTGGGCGGTTGGTTCATCAACCAGCAGCACATCGGGGTTGACCGCCAGAGCCCGGGCCAGCAGCAGCCGCTGGGCTTCCCCGCCCGAGATCGTCGAAAACGGTCGATCCGCTATCTCCCCGAGACCGAAACGCTCCATGATCTCCAAGGCAGTCGCACTAGCCGCTCGACGACCGTAACCCTGCGCGACCAGCGGGAAGGCGACGTGATCGAGAGCCGTTCGTCGGGCCACCCCGTGGGGGTTTTGGAACACCCAGACAATCGAGGAGACCCCAACCTTGACGATCATGCCGCGCCGGGGGTGCTCCCAACCGGCAATCAGGGTCAATAGAGTTGATTTGCCGCAGCCGGAGGGGCCGCAGATGCCAGTGATCGTGCCGGGGGGTAAAGGTGGCGCGCAGATCATCGAACAGCACAGCCGTGCCAGGGAACCAATGCCCGACCCCCTCAAGGGCGATCAAGCGTTCCGGGGTGTGCGGCGTCTCCATCGGTCAGGCCTAGCACTTTGTCGCGGTGATGCCCGCGCCGATCGCTACCAAGTCGACGGGTTGGTCGGTAGTCACCAAGGTGGCACCAAGCCCCGCCCCAACAATGGTCACCGGCAAGGCCAGGTCACCGCTCTGGAGGCAGGCGCTGCTTCCAACGACCGCGAACAGGGCTCCGGGAGGGACACGTAGGGCGGTGATTGGCTCCAACAGCGACCAGGTGCCCGTGCTGGTGTCCCGCTCATTCAGCAGCATACGGGCGAACTCGGGTGTCTGCTCAAGGGCACTCAGAAACTCCTTTGACAGCGGCGCCTCCAGGTCATCCAAAGGCAGGCTTTGGTCAAACAACCTCAACTCACGACTACCGTCGGCTGGGGTGACCGGGTTCGCTAGACTCAACTCGACATTCAACAGTTTCGGCCTAACATACCCAATCGTATCGCCGGGCATTACTAAGGTCCCCGGTAAGGCGGACCAGGATTGCAGGGTGACCGTCCGCTCTGGCAACCAGATAACATCAACCAAGCTCTGCTCCCAGCCAGGGTCCTCGACACCAGCCTCGCTTAGCAAAGCCCGCCAAGCCAGCACCGTTGACCAGGTGAACCGGTCAGACGACAACTCCCCATACCCTAACCGCGTTAGCTCGGAATTGAAGGCTTCAACATCGCGGCCCCGATCACCGATCTCCAAATCCCGATATAACGGCACCGTTGTATTCACGGCGATCACTGGTTGCCCATTGACTCCCAGCGCAACCTTCCCTGAAACCAAAACCCCTGACCCTGCGATCGGCGTCGTCACGGTTCCGCTCGCCCGCGTAATCAACGGCGTCGCATCACTGACCACAAACAACGCTTCAACTTTGATCGGGTCCGAAAACTGTTGTTGGACAACCGGCACACTCGCTGCCCCACTAGCGGAAACCAACTCCGACGGCGGCGGCAACGGTGCCAAAAACATCCCCGCCGTCACACCACCAACCACCAACCCCAGCATCACCAGAATCACCCATGACGACCTGGCGCGTCTTCGTGCTTTGCGCCGCGTCTTCGGTCTATCGGCAGACATACTTAAAACGAAAACCATCTCCTTAGGTTGGCAGCGCACCACCACCGATCTTCTTCGCCGAAGAGCACCGGAATCGCTCTGCTTGAAGCTATCTACTTAACTAATCATCCTTGAAAACCCCATACCCAGCATAGTACATGCAATTATTTGCGGAGGCTTCATAAACATCGAAGGGGAAGGTGGGCCCAGGTCGAGCAAGCCAATCCCGATCAAAATCATCAACGGTGTACCCAGCGTCAATCAGGCCCAGCCCCCGAAGACACCGGACCGCAACCAACCGCTGATCAGCAATCAGATCAGGGTTGCCCTGCTGATAGCGAAATAGGGAGTCAAGAAGTCCGTTGTCGCCTAAGCACTCCCAGTGCTGATCAATCCCGTTGTCCTCACCCACCGCTTGCCAACCCAAGTTTACGTAGTATCCCTCAGGCGTCTTGCGGTACTCAGGCGCAAAGCCATGTTCGGTCATGCATTGCGCATACCTTACATGGCCGGCTTCGTAGTCAGCAGGGTCAATTTTTCCAGCCACAATCGCTCGTTCAATCGCCTCCCGCTCAACCGGCGAAGGGTCAGACGTGTCGAGAATCTGTTGGAAAAGCTCCGGCAAACTACCAGCAAACCTTTCCACATCCTCAATCGAATCTGAGCTTGAACAACCCGCAAAGAACAACAGCATAATGGTAGCCACCACGCTAATAAACAATCGGGAGACGACGCTGCCCGCGGGCAGGACACGGATCGCGCCCCGCCCGCGCGCGTTTGCGCACGCCGCCACCGCGGTCAAACTACTGCTCATGTGCTCGTTACTTTCGTGTGCAAACTATTCGCGTATTCGCTCACGTGCCCCTGCATTCCATATATGTTGCAGCTATCGTGCCCGATCTGGTGCTGGGACTGTTCATGCCGGTAACACTCTGAATTGGTCCCGGGGTAGCACCCGACCCAATCTGGGATGCAGATGCCCAAGTCACTGGTTTTGGCACGTCACCAGCTGTGTGTTTGCATGTGAGTACCTGGACAGTTACCTGATTCAGAGCGGTATCGACGCTACCATTGCACGTCAGCCCAAACGTGCAGTAGTTAAGAGCCGCAGCCTGGGCTTGTGGTGCCAGAACGATCAAGGACGAGACAGCCAAACCAACGCCGACCACAAGAGCCAGCGCTCGCTTTTTAATCCTGTTCATCTCGTCCCCCTTTCTAAATTGCTTGGTTTGCGCTTGATCCCTGTAGTCAAGCATCCCCCGTTTAATTGTTTTCATTATATTCTAAACGACCGACGATGGTCAATATGACGTATGTACGGATCGGCCATCTGGCGGCTAGACCGATGCCGGTTCCTAGTCGCCGGTGGAGGCGCGGATGAGGGCTTTGCGTTCGACTTCGAGGTTGACCATTTGTTGGAACATCGCTTGGTAGGTCGCTTCGTTGGTTAAGGGATTGGTGCGGCTCATGGTGGCTTTGAGGGCGGTTAGTTCGGCTTCTAGACGGACGAGTTTCAGCTTGGCGACGTACTCGCGGGCGTGGCGGGGGTTTAGTTCGGTCAAGGGGGGTTCGACGCAGAGTTGGAGGGCGAGGTCCTTGAGGTCGGCGTGGGTGAGGTTGTCAATGATTGAAGCCGGCCAGCGGGTCTGGTCGGTGGCGGTGGATTGGATCGTACGATACAACGCCCGGTAGGCGCCGTGGGTGAAGTCCGTCTCGGCGAGACCAAACCAGGGTTCATCATCTTCAAAGATCGCCGGGGCCTGCAAGATCAGTTTGAGGGTGTCGCGTTCCGCCAACAACCGGCGGTCGCCCGCTGCAGGCAGGTTCGCGCCCGGCAGGGTCGGCTCTGGCTCGTCGGGCGGCTCCGGTGGGGGAGGTGAGGAGCTTGTGGGCGTACGGGGGGAGAGTAGCTCACGTCGGACTAAAGCTTGGTCGAGGCCAACCAGGAAAGCCAGGTCGATGATGTAGGTCTCGACCTGGGAGCGGTCGCGGATCGAGCGGACGAGGGGAGCGGCCTCCCGGACCGCCGCCAAACGGGCGTCGGCGTGGTCGAGATCGTAACGCGAGACGATATTGCTCATCACGAAGCGATAAAGCGGGATGCGCGCGGCGATCAAGTCTCGGATTGCCTGATCGCCGCCGCTCAGGCGCAGGTCGCAGGGGTCGAGACCGTTCGGCTCAATCGCCACCCAGGTTGAAGCCCGGAACAAGGAGTCCTGTTTGAAGACTTTCAG
>JAIRKB010000094.1 GCA_031260385.1 Propionibacteriaceae bacterium
TTACCTTATGGGCAAGACGGTGTTGCGAGCGGTGGGGGAGGTGGGGACGCTGGAGTGTGCGGTGGAGAATCACTGCTCGGCGGGGGTGTGCCCCGGGGTTGCCGCTTGTCACCAGGCGCGTCGGGGGATTGGGGCGGTTGGCTCTCAGGCGAATGCGGGCCCAGAAGGTGCGGGCAACGGGGGAGCCAGGCGGGGGATTGATCGGGTGCTGCTGGCGCCAGTGATCGGCCCGGGGATCTTTCTGATGGTGATGTGGGCGGTTTTCCAGGTTACGACCCTGGTGGCCCAGCCACTGCAAAATTTGTTGGCGAGGGTGTTCGCGGGGCCGATTAGTGATGGCGTCAGCGCCGTCCTCGCAGCCATCGGGCTAGGGGGGACTTGGGTTGAGGGGTTGGCAGTCAACGGGTTGATCGCCGGAGTGGGCTTGCTGCTGAGCTTCGTACCCTTGCTCACCCTAATGTTTCTCTTACTCGCCCTCCTAGAAGAGTCGGGCTATCTGGCGCGGGCGGCCGTCTTAACCGAGCGGGTGATGGGAGTCCTAGGCTTGCCGGGGCGGGCCTTTCTGCCGCTGGTCGTCGGCTTTGGCTGTAATGTCCCAGCGGTCACCGCCACTCGGGGGCTGCCGCGCCGCGAGCGGCTCTTAACAGCGATGTTAATCCCCTTTACGGCCTGCTCCGGGCGGCTAACGGTCTTTGTTGTCCTAGGAACGATGTTCTTCGGGAAGTTTGCCGGGACGGTGGTCTTTGGACTATATGTCACCTCGATCCTACTCGTCATTATCACCGGCGTGATCTGGCGCCAGACCCTGCTGCGGCGCCTACCCAAGGACGCGGAACCACTCGCTCTACCCGCCTATCGCTGGCCGAACTGGCGGGGGATCCTGAGCTCAATCTGGGCCCGGTTGAAAGACTTCCTGGTCACAGCCTCCGGCATTATCGTTGTCGCGGTGATCGTGATCTGGGTCTTCCAGGCGACTCCGGTTACGGGCGGCCAGTTTGGTCACGTCGGCGTCGAGGATTCTTTGTACGCCTGGTTGGCCAAGCTGATTGCGCCGCTATTCGCCCCCGCTGGGTTTAATTCCTGGCAGGCTGTCGCCGCCCTCGGGGTCGGCTTATTCGCCAAAGAGGCAGTGATCGCCAGTTGGGGCCAAACCTACGCCACAATGTCCACCGCTGATCTCAGCCTTTCCGAGCAACTTTGGGCGACTTTCGAGGCCTCCTCCGGCGGGCATGGTCTGGCGGCCGTACTCGCCTACATGGTCTTCCTGCTCGCCTACACTCCTTGCTTGCCGACGGTCGCCGTCCTGAAGCGGGAGATCGGCTTGCGGTGGACTGGACTGGGCATCGCCGTCCAACTGGTTGTCGCTTCGGTGGTTGCGATCCTGGTCTTCCAAGTGGCACGACTAGTCCTTTAGTAGCGTTGAGTCGGTGGATCAGGGTTAAGGGGCCGCGATACGATAGGGGGGTGAGTATCAGTGATGTAGACGCCCCGATCGGGATCTTCGATTCCGGGTTTGGTGGGCTGACGGTGGCGCGGGCGATTGTCGACCAGTTGCCGGGGGAGGACATCATTTATCTTGGCGATACGGCTCGGGCGCCCTATGGGCCGCGCCCGATTGCCGAGGTTCGCCGCTATACGCTCGCCTGTCTGGATGCCCTGGTGGATATGGGAGTGAAAGCCCTAGTCATCGCCTGTAATTCGGCGGCGGCAGCCGTCTTGGCTGATGCGCGGGAGCGTTATGATCTGCCACTGACGGAGGTGATCGCTCCGGCGGTGTCCCGGGCGGTACGGGTGTCGCGCAGCGGGCAGATCGGCGTGCTGTGCACCCAAGCGACTGCGACCTCGGGGGCTTATGATGACGCCATGGCGGCGGCGGTGGGGGTTTCCCTAACGACGGCGGTCTGTCCGCGATTTGTGGAGTTTGTCGAAGCGGGGATTACGACTGGGGACGAGTTGCTAGCGGTGGCTGAGGATTATTTGGAAGTCGTACGCAAAGGTGATGTCGACACGGTGATCCTGGGGTGTACGCACTATCCCTTGCTCTCGGGCGTCATTTCGTACGTGCTTGGAGACGCGGTGACCCTGGTATCATCGGCGGATGAGTCGGCAAAAGCGACCTATGCCCTCCTGGCTCGCCAGGGCCTGCTCAGTCGCCGCGAACATGGTCGGCGTCGCTTCTTGACCACCGGGAATCCTGAGCGATTCGCCCGGATCGGGGCGCGACTGCTTGGCGACCTGGTCTCCAGCGCCGAGGTGGCAAATCTGGCATATGAGGAAGTTGAGGTGGTTACCGATGAGAGTTGATGGTCGAAAAGCTGATGAGTTGCGGCCGGTGACGATTACTCGCCATTGGCTGGAGGTCGGCGAAGGGTCAGTCCTCGTCGAGTTCGGCAAGACGAAGGTCCTCGTGGCGGCCTCCGTGACGGAGGGGGTGCCGCGCTGGCGCAAGGATTCCGGGTTGGGCTGGGTGACGGCGGAATATGCCATGGTGCCCCGAGCGACCAACACCCGTAATACTCGCGAGTCGGTCCAAGGTCGGATTGGCGGGCGAACCCACGAGATCTCCCGCTTGATCGGACGCAGTTTGCGGGCGATCATCGATTATCGGGCGCTAGGGGAGAATACGATCCAGATCGACTGCGATGTTTTGCAAGCCGATGGCGGGACGCGGACGGCTTCGATCACCGGGGCCTATGTCGCGCTCGCCGATGCTGTTAGCTGGTTGCGGGATCGGGATCGGCTGCGTTCCGAGCCGCTACTTGGTTCGGTGGCGGCAGTCTCGGTCGGGATTGTCGATGGGATGCCGGTGCTCGACCTGCCGTACGAAGAGGATAATCGGGCCCAGGTGGACTTCAACCTAGTGGCGACCGGTGATGGTCGCCTTGTCGAGGTGCAGGGTACGGCCGAAGGGGAGCCGTTTTCTCGCCGGGAGCTAATGGAACTGATTGACCTTGGTTTGGGTGGGTGTGCGCAACTAACTGAGTTGCAGCGCGCCAGCTTAAACCGCGAAACCGACAAGGAGGGATCGTGAAACTCCTACTCGCCAGCGGTTCGAAACATAAGCTAACGGAGTTGCGTCGGATTCTCGCCACCCATCAGTTGCCAATCGACGTGGTCGGTCTAGCTGATGTCACACCCTATCCGGAGCCAATCGAATCTGGGCTGACCTTTCGCGAGAACGCCCTGATCAAGGCGCGAGCGGGCTTTGAGGTGACGGGCCTGGCAACCCTCGCCGATGATTCTGGCATCGAGGTGGACCTGCTCAATAACATGCCGGGGGTGCGATCGGCCCGCTGGGCGGGGATCGGGGCGGCC
>JAIRKB010000287.1 GCA_031260385.1 Propionibacteriaceae bacterium
AGCTGGTAGGTGACATCAACTAGCCAGGAGGCGTAGAGCACCTTGGTCCCGGAGCCAACCTTATCGCGAGCGAAATCCCAAGCGGTCACCAGGCTCGGCTCATTGAACCAGCCATTGAAATGCCAGCCGGCCGACTTCTGAGGATCCTGAGGGCGGTGGATTCTCTCGCCCTCCGCAACCGCACTACCACCAGCCAAGTAGGTTGCCCCCGTGCCATCGTTCATCGCAAAGCTCACCGTGACATAGCCCGGATCCTGGTAGAGCCACTGCGCGTAGGCATGGGTATCGGCCGAGATCGGCAGATTGGGCGAAACGAACGTTCCCGAACCATCGATCGCGGTATTCCAGCCCGCGAAATCGAAGTCTTCGCGAACCGGATAGACCGGCGCATTTGAGTACGGGATATAGGGTACGAGACCGTAGTCGTCAGAAGCGAGGTTTAGGTGATCAACCGGTTTCGCTTCGCTGGTAGGCCAGACCCCGGAGTTGGGCCAGAAGGTGAAGGTGTACTCCTCGATCGGCTCCGACCAGACGGCATTAACGGTTGTCGCAGCGGTGAAGACCTCGGTAGCCGGATGTGTGAAGTCGACGCTCCGATCCGGCTGGGCCGAATAGCTCCAGCCTAGGAAGACCCGCCCGGTCTTGCCATCCTCATCGAGCCAACGCGGTGCAATATAGGCGGCGGTCTCAATCTTGCCGTCAACGGACTGCCAGCAGTCCTGGCGGCTGGGGGCGTCCTCATCGGCGGGTTCCCCGTCAAAGCCCCCACCGGTGGCATCGAAGGTCACCTCGACACTAGGAAGACTAGGCTTCGCTTCACTCTCCCAGATGGCATAGAGCGATGTGGCAGTGGTTTCGCCGAGGCGGCTCGGGAGCGGTCGGTTGCTACCACCGGAACCTGAGGGACCGGGATCAAGATAGACCTCTCCCCCACCACCGGGTTGAGTGCTCCAACCCCGGAAGTCGCCGCTCGCACCCGCCAAGGGGCTCGGCGTGAAGATCGGCTCACCTTCCCGCGAGGTGTAGATATCGAAGAGCTTGTCACCGTTGCTAGTTCCGATCATCGACCAGAACTCGAAGCTGGCGAGGGTGGCGTCAGTCGGTAGGTCGATCCACAAGGCGTAAATCGCTGGCTCGCCTTCATGGGCCGTCTCCAAGGCGCTAATCGGGGTGGTGGGCGTCACAAAGGTCAAGGGCTGGCGGATAGGCGGATTGAGCCCAGCGTTAACGTAGGTGTAGTAACCGAAACCCTCATAGTCCTCTAGGGCCGTCACCCAACCAGCGAACACCCGTTTGCCAGTTGAGAACAGCGGCGGCTGCGGTTCCGGGGGGAGGGAGGTCACCAGACCGTTGTGAGACAGGACATGCTTAGTGGTGATACCAGCACCCCACTGGCCACCACTAGCATCAAAATGCAGCATCTCATTGGTTGGTGTCTGTTCTGGCGGCGTCGCCACCCACTGCCAAATCGCATACACCCTCAGATCGGCCTTAATCGGCGCTGAGACATCAAAGGGTTTGGCTAGTGGTTGAGTATCAGTTGCCTCATAGCTCCAACCGACAAACTCCCACCGACCGTAAGCTTCGACCGGTCGCGACGGTGCCGGGGGCAAATCGAGGATCGTTTGGCCGTTTCGAACCACGAAACTGGACGATAAGGCATCGCTACCGTCATTACTATCAAACCCCACCGTGAAATAGGCGGTGCCATCGATCGACTGCACCGCGGAGAAAGGCCAAGCCTCGCTGGTCAGACCATCGTGGCCGTTAATATCGGCATTAAGACAGTCATCCTGGCTGGCGGTGCCAATCACATAACGGAACCCAGTTGTGACAGACAACCGCAGATCGCCTCGACCGGCCGCGGTCAAGGCCGCATTGATGTCATCAAGAGTGAAACGGAAGGTGGCATAGTAGTCGTCCGTGTCCCCAAAGCCCAGGAATGAGTCATATTCGACCTTGTCAAGCGAGTAGTTCTCGCCTGCTCGCGGCTGGAAAGAGGCAATTGGCTTGGTCAACCCCGAGTTCCCGGGAGCGGTATTCGCCAGAGAGGGGTCCGCTAGATAAATCCCCAGCCGTCCATTACGACCGGTTGGATTGTTCAGGCCAAGGAACAGGTCGACTGCGCCATCACCATTAAGGTCAAGACCGAAGTAGAGGAAGTGCGGGAACTTGGGGGCTTCGGTGGTCCCACCCATGCCGTCTAGTCGCGTACGAACCGCGATCTCAGAATTATCAGCCCCAAAGGAGAGGTACGCCGAGGGGTATTTTCTATCGCCGACAATGTCCATCGAGGCGAACCCGCCCCGAACATCGCTAACCGGATCAATAGACTCTGATGCCGGCGTCCATTGCCGATCAGTGCCCCACAAGGGAGCCCAAACTTCGCCTTGAGCGGTCGCGGGTGGTGCCAAGCCTGGCAATAGCGAAGCCAGAACCAGGGTTCCGGTAGCGGCCACAAGGCATCGTCCGACTATAGACAACATCTTCCGTCTAGCAATCATGTTTCCTCGTCTCTGGCAAGACCGTGGGGGTCAGACCTAAGAAATGACGGTCTCCCGATAGGGGCACGAGAGATTTTTCAATATGCAATCGTTGATTATACGGAGCACACAAGACCCCCCTACGGTGATTGTCGTTAATTGTCCGTACTTATCGCTGCATTGATACTGACTTAGGCGACCGGTGGTCTTAAGACTAGCTCGCCTAGTTCCCGTTTTCGGTGCGCCGGTAGTTCTAGCCGCGCGCCAACAAACCTAGTCCGCGGTCCTGCCAATCGATCCGCGCCCGGTGGGCACATAGGCTACAGTAGGCGACCCGAGTGGGACGGCGGTGACGGTAATACTGATGGCCCGCCCGACAGACCCCGAGCCAGCGCGCCGATAGCCGCGCCTCGGGCACTTCAATCGTCCGGGCGCCCAGATAACCGAGCCTACGGGCTTGACGTAACCAGACCTTGGTGTGGCCAGCCTTTTGGCCAACCAGACCGTGAGCAATCTCATGTAGGATCACCTGATCAACCTCGTCGTCGGCTAGATAGGCCACCAGATAGGTCGAACAGGTGATCCGCCGCGCCGCATAATGGCAGGCACCGACTCTGGTTCGAGCATGATCAAGACCGAAAGACCAACCATCAAGGTGACGGGCAACCAGATTGGTCCCCGAAGCTAAAGTGTAGGCCGCACTCGCCATCGCCGTGATCAGGGCACCAAGGCGGCCAAGTGGGCGAGAGCATAGTCGTATCCCGCTGGCCCCAGACCGACAATCACTCCCTTGGCGAACCTGGAGATCACCGAGTGCTGACGGAAATCCTCCCGGGCAAAGATATTGGAGATATGCACCTCGACTAGATAACCCACCTCCCGCGCGGCATCAGCGATCGCTTGGCTGTAGTGGGTCCAGGCCCCCGGATTCAGCACCACTGCCATCCCTTGGTCCGCCGCTTCGTGGAGCCAGGCGATCATTGTCGCCTCAACATCGGTTTGACGCACCTCTACTTGGAGGCCGAGCCCCACACCGGTGCCGACTAGGTGTTCAGCCAACTGCGCATGGGTTAAGGTGCCATAGATATCTGGCTCTCGCACCCCGAGACGACCCAGATTGACGCCATTTAAGACCAAGACTGTCTTCATATCCATCCTTCAGCTACTCGGCCATGGTGGCCAAACCCAGATAGGCCGCCGCAAAGAGACCTTGGTGAACCAGTTCAGCGTAGCGTACGACCGGACTGCCACTCGCACAGCGAATCGTCTCCTGGCGTTGGTTACGGCTGGCCGCCAACTCGGCCAAACCTAGGCCGGGATCCTCACCATCATCGAGGACCAGCAAGGCGAAGCGGATGCGGGCCGACTCATCCTCGTAGGGGTCCCCAAAGACATTACGCGGACGGCAGCCTTCGATCAGGGGCCGTAAAGCCTCCTCGTCGCCCGCCACGGCCGGCGCTCCCGTCGCCTCGCGCAAGGCCTCGGCAATGCGGCGCGAGGCCCGGGCTGCCAAGACCGATCCCCCCCAAACCAGGGGCACCGCGTCGGCCAAGGCACAGGCCAGATTCTTGGCTGGATTAACCTCTAGACCGTGACGCGGCCCACAACGCTCGGCTACCTTGTCAAGGTGATCAGCGATTTGATCGAGATCGAGTTCCGGGGCCAAGCCCGCGAGGTCGAGAATCTTCAGAGCCAGCAGAGCGGTCACGAAGCGGTCGTCTTGGCTAGTCACCAGCGCGGTGGCTGCGCCACAGCCATCCAGGATCGGGGAACCGGAGGGGGCGACCACAATCAGCAGGGCTCCGCGCTTAACGACCTCGCGACAGACCTCTAGCAGACTAGTCTCGGCGTCGGCCAGCACCATCACCAGATCGAGCGGCCCGGCCCAAGGCGGCAGGGTCGGGCGCGGCCAGGCGATACAAGGCACGGCGCAGGTTGCTTCGACAACCGCCCGGATCAGGCGGGCTTCAGCCCCGATGACCAGTAGGGACCGCGGTCGTACACCATCAAAATCCGGCACGGCGGCGGCGATCTCATCCCACGGCTCCCGCCGTAATCGAGCCCCCGCCATGGCAAGCCAAGCTAAGGGATCACCACGCGTCGCCAAAGCGATCGGGTCGTCGAGCAAGGCGTCGTCAAACATTACTCATCCTCAAGCAGGGTTGGCGCCTCAGCCGACGATTTGGCGACGAAGGGTTTGGTCCGCCGAGCCTGGTCAACCAGCATGATCGGGATCCCCTCCCGAATCGGGTAGGCCAAACCGCAACTAGTCGAGTTACAGACCAACTCCTTGGCGTCGTAATCGACACTCAGGTTGGCGCGGCAGGCCGGGCAAGCCAAGATCCCTAGCAGGGTCGCATCGAGTTCTAACCCCATCGTTCCTCCTTCAATAAACTCAACACCGAATCGCGAATCTGGGCCATCTGCGTCGCCTCGCGGGCTTCCACATTAAGCCGTAGCAGCGGCTCGGTGTTAGATGGCCGCAGCGAAATCCACCAGTCATCGGCGCTGATACGCAATCCGTCCTCCCACGATAGCGTGACATCGCCCCCGCCGAGGGCTGCCGCGACCGATTCCATCGCGCCAATCTGATCATGGATCGTCGAGTTGATCTCCCCAGAGGCGACATAGCGGGTGAAATCGCGGACCAGTTCCGACAGCGGACGCTGGCCGTGACCGAGAACGGCAATCACATGCAGGGCCGCCAGCATGCCGGTGTCAGCGCCGAAAAAGTCGCGGAAATAATAGTGGGCGGAGTGCTCACCACCGAAAATCGCATGATGGCTCGCCATCAGGGCTTTCATGTAGGTGTGGCCAACCTTCGACTCGACGACCACGCCGCCATGCTCGGCGACGACCTCCCTGACCGCCGAGGAGGTAATCGAGTTGACGACAATCGCCGAACCCGGTTCGAGGGCTAGTTCGTCGACCGCAATCAGGGCCGTCACCGCTGATGGTGAGACGACCGCTCCCGTCTCGTCGATCACAAACGCCCGGTCGGCATCACCATCGAAAACGATCGCTAGATCAGCCTGGGTGTCACGTACGGCTTGTTGGGCCGCCACCAGATTTGCCGGATCGAGGGGGTTCGGTTGGTGATTCGGAAAGGCCCCATCGAGATCCAGGTAAAGACCAATCAACTCGGCATTGATCTGGGCGAAGACCGCTGGGGCGGTCAAACCAGCCATCCCATTACCAGCGTCTACCACAACCCTTAGTCGGCGAATCCCCTCCAAGTCGACCAGACTGAGCAGGTAGTGGACGTAATCAGCTAGTAAATCGCGGTGCTCCAGGTCACCCGGGCTAGTCGAAGCCAACCCGGCGCCTTCGGCATCGATTCGCCGAGCGCGATCCGCCAGCTCGCCGAGGAAAGCCCCGGTGACCGGTTTGGCGCCAGCAAGACAGAACTTCATCCCGTTGTACTCCCAGCCATTGTGACTGGAGGTGATCTGGACCCCCGGGAGGCCTAAAACCCCGGAGGCAAACCACAGTTGATCGGTCGAGGTTAAGCCAAGGTCGATAATCGACACTCCGCCGCTGCGCACCCCCTCGGTAAACCCCTGCTGGATCTCTGGCCCAGTCAGGCGCATATCACGACCAACAACGATCTGGGGAGAATCTACCAGTTGAGCATAGGCCGCTCCGATAGCCCGAGCCCCAGCCACATCCCACTCTGGTCCGACGATTCCTCGGATGTCATTGGCCTTGAAGATTCGAGGAGTCAGCACGGATCCATCCTAATGGCCATATCGAGTAACGTCCGCGACCACCCTGAGATGAGCCCGTGAGGTGAGAGTCACAAGATTGGTCCGGCTTGACAAGCTGTGTTCTGGGGCTGGGGTGGGCCCACTGGATTCACCGATCCCACCAACCCGGCGAATCTCCTGCGCTAGGGCCGCGATATCCCGTTCGGTCATCGTAGCCGCCAGGGGTCTTTGACGCTTGATTAACCGCCAACCCTTCGGTAAGGAGAGCCGATCAAGGTGGGCTTGGCAGAGCTGTTGAGCGTTAGGATCAGGGTCGTGGGTGACGGGGCGGATCTCGACCTCAAGATCACGATAGGCATAGTCAACCTGGGCAACAGCACGATCACTGCACCCGGGCCGCGAGCAGGTCATGGGCACACCCCAACCATATCTCGCCACCTCGGCGCGTCGTCGAACCCACCCTGGGAGTGTCGGAAGAGTTAACCCCGGATCCACCGATTGCTTGCGTCGCGAGCGGCTCACGGCGGGGGCGCTGGCAAGGCGACATCGCGAAGGCAGGCTGGACGCCTGTCGAGCGTTGTCAACGACGTCTAGCGGGCCTGCCGAGGGACGCGTAGCAGCGATGAATCGGTTGATCCGGGTAGACTGGGCCCATGCGTGATCGTCACCGCCGCGGTATGAGAGGGATGTTGGCCCCGCCGAGTAGCCCAGCCGGGCAAAAACTCCGTGCCCAGCGGCCGCGACTACCGACCGCCTTCTTTTTTCATTGTGTCACCGAAGCGATTGATGCGATTGAGGAAGCGGTCCCAGACGCCCTGACCCACATCGACATCTGCGTTGAAGATGTGCCCGAGGTCTCCAGCTTGTGGAGTTCGCACATGCCATTGGCTTACGCTACCGAAGCCGACGAGACGCACCTCGCCCAGATCATTATCTATCGACGCCCAATCGAGTTGCGGACCCCAGATCGCCCAGCCTTGCGCCAACTGGTCTTTGTCGCGCTAGTCGAACAGGTCGCCCGCGCCACCGGGGTAAGCGTCGAAACCCTCGATCCCCACAACCTACGCGGCGAGTGAGTCCGGGATAACCCGCGGGGAAAGGGTCAACCCAAGCCAGGATTGATGGCTGGTGCGTTGACTGAGGAGACGACTCCACCACTCCACAAGGGCAGGATGGCCAACGATGAACCACTCGGCACCAAGGAGGCGCGTAAGCCGGGCGAGTTGGTCGATAGATGGACGATCGTACC
>JAIRKB010000316.1 GCA_031260385.1 Propionibacteriaceae bacterium
ATCAATGCGGGGGTATACCGGATCAGTGTCGACTCTGGCTGAGACCTATCAGTCAGTCGGCTCAGGACAAGGCCAAGCCGTCCGTAACAACTCTTGGTCGGTGTACAACAACACTTCGGACTCGGTGACGGTGTACTACTCTCCGAACTATGCTGGTGCATCTCAGACTATCCCAGCCAAAACGGGGGCTAACCTCAGCGCTGCGGTGAAGGATAACAACGCATCCCACCGGTTCGGACCAGCACCAGTGGCTCCAGTGTTTACGGCGACCAGCGTACAGAATGAGTTCACGAGCTACATGTCCAACAACAAGAACTACTACGGTGGGTATTATCTATGGGATAACGGATGTACGACGCTCACGGCATGGTTCGTTGGGGCTCATACTAACTTGGCTTATGGTCATGGTAACGGCGAGGGTGTCGTTCGCCAATTGGTTAGCGCAAACTCGGGATTGACATCCACCGGCACCCTGACAAGCGCGCAGTTGCCTGCGCTGTATAGCGTTGCTCCCGGATATGCCGTGTGGGGCGCTTCAGGGGGGTCATGGGGTCACACCGGGATCGTAGTCGCCATTAATGGCAATCAGGCGACTGTCGTGGAAACCTGGACCGGGTTGGCCAACTCCAACCCGAGGGCGAAGGTATCAACCTACACAATCCCGACAACCGGTGTCACCTTCGTCAGTCTCGCCGGGCGCACCCGATAGGTTTGAACGCCGCACTAAAACTGCTCCCGTCGTCCACTACTCGGACGGCGGGAGCAGTCGCGACACTTAGGCCGTCGTTGACAGTGCTCGACGCCAGCGTGGAGGCGAGCATAGGATCGGCATCGTCTTCACAAGGGCATTCACCCCATGATACGAAGTAATCGACAGGAGCCTGGTTGGTCACCAGTAACCAGGCTCATCGACCGGTCTGATCTTGGAAATAAGGACGCCGGGACACAGTTCTGCTGTCTGTTCTAGTCGGTGCCGAAGGGGCCCTGTCTGCCTTGGCCGTCTACCAAAGGATAGATACCTATACTTTAGTAGATTGGTCTTCCGCACAAGGAAAGTTGATTGCCCTAGGCCCGAAGGTGGGTCGAGCCCTGCATCGGTGAGTGTGGGATCGTCGTACCCTAGGGGAGGGTGGCGAGGTAGTGGACGAGATCGACCTGCCAGAGAGTGAGGACGATGGCGGTGGTGCCGAGGAGGGGGCCGATTAGGCGGCGTTCGATGGGGCCGCCGGTGGTTAGGGTGAGGATGTGGAGGCGACGGGGAAGCGGGTAGAGCAGGGGGCAGCCCTCCTTGGTGAGCATGTCAGCAATGATGTGGGCTAGGCAGCCGATGGCGACCGCGATGGGGAGGGTGCGGGTGTCGAGGGCGAGTGGGCCGGTGCCTTGGGCGCCAGACCAGAGGGCGCCGACAGTGATCGCTATGACGGCGACGGTGTGGACGGGGGTGAGGCGACGGTAGTTCAGTCTCAGCGCGGCGAGACCGATGGCGAAAAGCAGGCCGATGGTAAGAGCGAAGGGGAGGAAATGTTGGGAGATTGCCCAGGCCAGGGCGGTGAAGGCGACGACGCCGAGTAGGGAGTGGGTCAGTTGGCGGTGGCCCCCGGCGATCTTCGAGACTACCCGAGTTAGCAGGCGGGTGATCGGGCCGAGCGACTGGGTGATGGTGGCGTGTTTGTGGTCGAGATCGGGCAGCATCGCGGCGCCAGCGGCGGCGAGGGTGGCGGCGACGACGGTGACTGGGCCGGCGGAGATGAGCCCGTAATGTACGAGGAGGGCGTGGGCCCCAAGATAGGCGACCGCCCCACTTGTCGCATGTGTACGCCCCAACATGACTCCCAGCCTAGCGGTTGGTGTGGACGGTGCTGGTGAGGCACGACTTGACTTAGGTCCACTCCCTTTGGCTCCTTTGGGGCTGGCTAGGCACGACCGCTTAGGTCGTAACGCTTTCGGCGCGTTGTTTGACGGAGTGGAGGAGTTGTTTTCGGATTAGGCCGGAGAAGGGTTTGATGATTGCCCAGTAGACACCGAAGAACTTGGACTCGCCGCCTAGCAGGAGGATTCTGGTTTCGGTGGACAGGGTGGTCTGGCCGTCAGTGGGGGTGATTAGCAGATTCCAGGCCGATTTGGCGTTGCCGGGTTCGGCATAGGCCAGGAACTCTTCGGCACAGGTGAAGGGGACAATCTTGGGGATCGGGCGCCAGAACTTCCCGGCGAAACCGAGGACGAGTTCCCGGTTCTTGACCTCCTCGAGCAAGGTCATTAGGTCGTCACCACCAGCCGTACGTTCTGTCAAAGACAGTTCCTCGACGTCCGCGGGCGCCCGCCATTGGGAGGGGGAAAAGATCGTACGCAAACCGAGAAGGAAGCGAGTGATCTTGGACTCGTTCAGGGAGACCGCCTGGAGGGCTTCGTACACCCGCTCGGGCGACGCCTGAATCACCGTCTCGTAGCGGTCAGAATATTGGTAGGTGGGCAGATAATAGTCCAGCCTCACCTCGCTAGCCTCCGTCGTCATGGCTTCCCCCCTTCTATCGCAGCGACATCAACGATATAACGATATTACCAGCGCCCGAGTTGCCATTGCCAGAAAGCTAGACTGGTTGAATGAGTGAGATCTATCTAGCTGGCGGCTGTTTTTGGGGCCTCCAGCAATATCTGGGTTACGTCCGGGGCGTCGGGGCGACGACGGTTGGTTACGCCAATGGGCCTGGCAATGCGGTCGCCTACGAGCAGGTCTGTGCCGGTGCGGGACATGCCGAGACGGTACGAGTGACGTACGATCCGGACACGATCACCCTGGTGCAACTACTGAGCCGGTTCTTTGAGGTGATCGACCCGGTCGCGGTCAACCAACAAGGGAATGATGTTGGGGTGCAGTATCGAACCGGGATCTGGTGGACGAACCCCGCCGACCAAGCGGCGATCGAGACCGCTCTGGGCGAACTGGAAAGGGTAACGCCGGGGAGGCTCGCGATCGAGACCGGACTGTTGATCAACTTCCTACCAGCTGAGGATTACCATCAGAGTTACCTCGATCAGAACCCGACGGGCTACTGTCATATCCCTTCCGCGACGATTGCCCGCGCGCGCAAGACCAACCATCTGGCACCCCTGGAGTATGAGGTGACGCAGCACTCCGGCACCGAAGCGCCCTTCACTGGCCCCCTCGACCATGAGTTCGCCCCCGGGCTCTATGTGGACATCGTCTCGGGTGAGCCACTATTCCTATCTAACGAAAAGTACGACTCCGGTTGCGGCTGGCCAGCTTTCGCCCGTCCCCTCGCCCCCGAGACGCTCACAGAGCACGCCGACGACACCATCGTCGGGCGACCACGCATCGAGGTGCGCTCCGCCCTCGCCGACTCCCACCTCGGACACGTCTTTACCGACGGCCCCGCCGAACGAGGGGGCTTACGTTATTGCATCAACTCTGCCGCCGTACGCTTCATCCCACTAGGGGATCTGGAAGCCGAGGGGTACGGATCGTACGCATCGCTGATCAATCCCTAGCCTGACTGGGGCCCACCGCAACCCCCCCAGCGGACGTGCTATGGTTGAACGCTGAACAGGGAAGTTGGGGGTAATGGCTGACATCTTGATTGGTGACCGATACCAGCTTGGTGAGAGCTTGGGCAAGGGTGCAATGGGCAATGTCTCACGCGCCCGGGATCTGCGGTTGGACACTGATGTTGCGGTCAAGCGCCTGACCCCGGACCTCGCTTCCGACCCGATTGCTCGTCAGCGCTTCACGCGCGAGGTCAAAGCGATTGCCGGATCGCGCCATCCCAATATCGTGGTCGTGACCGACACCGGCGACTACCTCGATGGAGCGAGTGGGGTGATGATTCCCTATCTGGTGATGGAGTTGCTGGAGGGGGAGACGCTTGGCGACCGGCTGGAACGCGAAGGCAAGCTCCCGCTAAACCAGGCTCTCGAGATCACGGCCGCCATTCTTGCTGCCCTCGGCCACACCCACGAACGGGGGATTATTCACCGCGATATCAAGCCCTCCAATGTCATGCTGACCACCACTGGTGGGGTGAAGGTGATGGATTTCGGGGTGGCCCTGCTGAAGAATGCCAACACCTTGACCGAGACGACGGCGGTGCCGGGGACGCCGTATTATCTTTCCCCCGAGCAAATCGAGGGCCACACCGCCGATGCCCGCTCCGATCTGTATTCCACCGGTTGCTTGTTGTACGAGTTGCTGACCGGTCAACCGCCTTTCGTCGGTGATTCAGCGGTCTCGGTGGCTTTGGAGCATGTCCAAACCAAACCCCTGCCCCCGCGCGGACCTCGAAGCGCCGATCGGGCCTCGTCGTCGCGCTAGTGATTAGTCTGATGCTGCTTGGGGCGGGGGTGTTCGTCGCCTGGCAAGCGACCCAACATAGCCACGCCGAAGCCCCCGGTAATCAGGCGGTCTCCACCCTCGATCCGACCAACTCCGGTGGACCAACGACGCCAACGGCATCACCCCCATGAGCTACCTCCAGCTCGTCCTGTAGAGCCAGTGTGACAACCGGCCAAAGCGATGGGAAATGTGTATTTTGGCCGCTTAGTGCGTAATTGGGACATCGGATCCGACCCCATGCCCCGCAGACCCTCCACTTAACCCTCAACCCAATCAGCAGCCTTGAGGGCCTTCGGACGCTGACCAACCTAACGGTCTTACGGCTCGATAGTTGCGGTCTCACCAGTAAACAGATCGATCCTTTACGCGCCCTCACCAACCTAGCCGCACTGAATCTGAGCAACAACAACATTGACGACTTCAGCCCCCTGCTCGACTTAACCAAGCTGGTCAACCTACATATCGGCGGCAACCCCCGCTACGGAACCGAGGTAAACACCATCTGCAGTCGAACCCGCTGTGACGTACTCCACTAATAATGGATTGCACCATGGGATTGCACCATGGGGACCGTTCTTGTGACGCAAGTTCGGAACGTGCCGTCACTTCCATACTCGATCATGACTTCGCGGTAACGTGCACCACCAGAAACGTCCCCCAGACGCCTGTAGAGCCAGTGGGATAAACGGCCAAAACCTAAAAAAAAAGTGTATTTTGGCCGTTTTGCAGAGGAGGCGATGTGGAGATTATTGGTAGGCGCGACGAGAAAGAGGTGCTTCGGCGCTGCGCGGAGTCGGGACGACCGGAATTTCTTGCGGTATACGGCAGGCGCCGTGTCGGGAAGACCTTCTTGGTCCGCGAGTTCTTCGCTGACAACCTCCTTTTCCATTTTACGGGTGCGCAGAAAGCGTCCACCGCTCAGCAGCTCGTACATTTTGACGAAGCTTTAAGTGAACACGGACACGCGGCAAGCCAAACCTGCTCGAATTGGCACCAGGGGTTTGTTCAGCTCAAACGTTTGATCCAGAATTCCAGCAAGGACCGCAAGATTGTCTTCATCGACGAGTTGCCTTGGTTGGCAACCCCACAAAGTGATTTTCTGGCGGCGTTGGAGTATTTCTGGAACAGTTGGGGTTCCAGTCGGCCTGACCTACTGCTGATTGTTTGTGGATCGGCCACCTCGTGGATCATCGACAACATCATCAGCGACCACGGTGGCCTACACAACCGGGTAACCCGGCAGTTGCAGTTAGCGCCGTTCAGCTTGAGTGAGTGTGAGGCCTTCCTTCAGTCACGCGGTATCGTATTCAATCGCTACCAAATTGCCGAGATGTACATGATCCTTGGCGGCGTGCCATATTACCTGGATTACCTGGAACGCGACCTATCCCCAGCAATGAACATTGACCGAATGCTTTTTGCGCCCAATGCTCCACTGTC
>JAIRKB010000027.1 GCA_031260385.1 Propionibacteriaceae bacterium
CCAGTGACATTCGACATCGCCGTCACGGCGACGACCTTCGTACGTTCGTTTATCAACGACTCCGCCCGGGCCTTGTCGAGGTCAAAGTGGCCTTCGTCATCAACATCAAACCACCGCAAGCGCGCTCTAGTCCGCTCGCAAGCTAATTGCCAAGGCACAATATTCGAATGATGTTCGCTGACCGAGATCACAACCTCATCGCCGGGACCCAAGCGCGTCGCCAAGGTGTAGGCAGCGAGGTTCAAGGCTTCGGAAGCGTTCTTCGTGAAGACGATTTCCTCGCTAGCCGCGCCGATGAACTGGGCAATCCGGCGTCGGGCCGCCGTGTAGGCTTCGGTCGCCTCCGCGCCGAGTCGATGCATGGCGCGGGCGACATTGGCATTGTGAGACCGGTAGTGCTCTTCTAGCGCCTGGAGGACCGCCGTGGGCTTCTGGGAGGTGTTAGCGGAGTCCAGGTAGACCAGTGGTTGATCGCCAATCTTCCGCGTCAGGATCGGAAAATCGGCTCGCCGCTCAGTTAGCATCACTACCTCCTAGCCAGGCCTCATAACCGGTCTCTTCCAAGCGTTCCGCCAAGCTAGCATCGCCTTGCTCAACGATTTGTCCATCAACGAAAACATGAACGAAATCGGGTTTGATATAGCGCAGAATCCGGGTGTAATGGGTGATCAACAAGAGCCCGCGATCACCGGCTTCGGCATAACGGTTAACCCCTTCCGAGACCACCCGCAAGGCATCAATATCGAGCCCGGAGTCGGTTTCGTCGAGGATCGCATAGCGGGGGTTGAGCAGGTGAAGCTGGACGATCTCGTGACGCTTCTTCTCCCCACCCGAGAACCCCTCATTGACACTACGAGCGGCAAATTCCTTGTCAAGGGCCATATCGGCTAGAGATTGGTTCACCTGCTTGACCCAGGTTCTTAAGGCAGGCGCTTGGCCGTCAATCGCATGTTTGGCTGTACGCAGGAAGTTGGCCACCGAGACCCCGGGGATCTCCACCGGATATTGCATCGCCAAGAAGAGCCCTTGGCGAGCCCGCTCATCGACACTCATTCCCACTAGATCGACGCCATCAAGCAAGATCGCGCCGCTAGTGATGGTGTACTTAGGGTGGCCGGCCAAAGAGTAAGCCAGAGTCGACTTCCCGGAGCCGTTTGGCCCCATGATCGCGTGCACCTCGCCAGGGCGAATCTCCAGGTTCACCCCACGCAGGATCGGCTTGTCACCGGTCTCAGTCACCACCGAAACATGCAAGTCCTTAATCAGAAGACTCATCTCACTCCTTGTCTAGGTTTGTGTCGCGTTCGGGATGTTCGATCGCTGCCATCGTGCGCCTCGCCGCGTTGTCGTCGGTCGACGGGCGGTCCAAGTCCGTGTCGCGTTAGGGATGTTCTTGACAGGATCGCTGCCATATGGCGCGTCTCGCCGCGTTGTCGTCGGTCGACGGGCGTCCAGCCCGCCTCCCTCCTCCGCCTTGCGATCCGCACTATCTGACAACGATCCTTCATGTCAATTACACCCCCAACACAACACTCGCGTTAATCCGCTCCATCCAATCCTCGCTATCACCGATCCGGGCGAGGATCGAAGCGAAGAAACCCTGCACCACTAGGCGGCGGGCTTCAGCGGGGCTAATCCCCCGGCTCATCAGGTAAAACAATTGCTCATCATCGAACCGCCCCGCAGTTGCGGAATGGCCAGCCCGCCGGACCTCGCCGGTTTCGATCTCCAGGTTAGGCACGGCATCAACCCGGCAGCCATCGGACAAGATCAGATTCTTGTTCGACTCGTAGGTGTCGGTGCCGATCCCCTCCGGGCGAATACTGACCTCTCCCACCCAGGATGAGCGAGCGTTCTCACCCTGGAGAGCCCCCCGGTAATCGACCAGGGAGGTGGTATTGGGCTGGTTGTGATCAATGTAGACACTGTGTTGGAGATGTTGACCGGCCCCAGCGAAGTAGACCCCCAGCAGCTCGGCGCGCCCCCCCGGCCCCGTGTAGGTGACGGCGGTTTCGTGTTGGATCCACTGGCCTTGTAAGGTGATGACGGCGTGACGCAGCTCCGCATCTTTGCCGATATTGATCCGGTAGCGGAGCTGAGCGACGGCCTCGGGACGCCAATCTTGGATACTGATGATCGTCAAGCGCGCCCCTTCAGCAAGATCAATCTCAACCTCACCGTTAAAGCGCCCGCTTCCTGGATAAAGTAAACGAAGGGTGGCGGCCGAGTTGGGCTTCGCGTAGACGGAAAGGTGATCAAAAGGCATCAGGGTCCGCGGCTCGGTGTCGACCGTCGTAATCGAAAGGTATTCAATCCCACTCATCCGACCGCTCCTTCCATCTGCAACTCAATTAGGCGGTTGAGCTCAAGGGCGTATTCCATCGGCAGTTCCTTGGCGATCGGCTCGATGAACCCCCTCACGATCATCGCCATCGCCGCCTCTTCGGTCATACCCCGGCTCATCAGGTAGAACAGTTGCTCGTCACTGACCTTGGAGACTGTCGCCTCGTGGGCCAGCGACACCTCGTCTTCTCGTACATCCATGTAAGGGTAAGTATCAGAGCGCGAGATGGTGTCAACCAGCAGAGCATCACAGCGGACGGAGGAAGCGGCGTGATGGGCTTGGGGGGTGACCTTGACCAGCCCTCGGTAGGAGGCGCGCCCCCCGGAACGGGCCACCGACTTGGAGACGATCGTCGAGGAGGTGTAGGGAGCGGCATGGACCATCTTCGAGCCGGTGTCCTGCTGCTGGCCGGCCCCCGCAAAGGCGATCGAGAGGGTCTCCCCTTTGGCGTGTTCCCCGAGCAGCCAGACGGCGGGGTATTTCATCGTCACCTTGGAGCCGATATTGCCGTCCACCCACTCCATGGTTGCCCGCTCGGCGCAAGTCGCCCGCTTGGTGACCAGGTTGTAGACGTTATTGGACCAGTTCTGGATCGTCGTGTAGCGGCAACGCGCCCCGCGCTTGATCACGATTTCGACGACGGCCGAGTGGAGGGAGTCGGACTTGTAGATCGGCGCCGTACATCCCTCAACATAGTGAACAAAAGCCCCCTCGTCGACAATGATCAGGGTTCTTTCAAACTGCCCCATGTTCTCGGTGTTGATTCGGAAGTAGGCCTGGAGGGGGATGACGACCTGGACCCCTTTGGGAACGTAAATAAAGGAGCCCCCCGACCAAACCGCCGAGTTGAGGGCGGCAAACTTATTATCCCCGGCGGGCACGACCGAGCCGAAATACTCCCGAAATAGCTCTGGATGCTCTTTCAAAGCGGTATCGGTGTCGAGGAAGATCACACCCTGGCGTTCGAGTTCTTCGTTTATCTTGTGATAGACGACCTCGGATTCGTATTGGGCGGCCACTCCGGCGACCAGACGCTGGCGTTCCGCCTCCGGAATGCCCAAGCGATCATAGGTCACCCGGATCTCTTCGGGTAGATCCTGCCAGTCCTGAACCGGTGAGTCGGTGGGCTTGACGTAATATTTGATGGCATCAAAGTCGATGTCGCTAAGGTCCGGCCCCCAGGTCGGCAGCGGCTTGCGTTCGAAGATTCCCAAGGCTTTCAGCCGGAAGTCGAGCATCCAACTCGGCTCCTGTTTCCGCGCCGAGATCTCGCGAACGACCGCTTCGTCGAGGCCCCGCGAGGCCGACTGCCCAGCGGTGTCTAGATCGTGCCAACCGTAACGGTAAGTCCCAATCTCTTCAGTTATCACTGGTCCTCCTTGGCAGCCACCGGGATATGGGTCGTACACACCCCGTCACCGTGGGCAATGGTGGCGAGACGTTGAACATGGGACCGCAGCAGGCGGGAGAAGACCGCAGTCTCAACGGAACACAACTGAGGAAAGCGAATCGCCACCGCCGGGTAAGGGCAGTTGTGCTGGCAGAGTTGCTCGCCGGAGCCGATCGGCAGTAGGCCCGCCATGAAGCCATCTTCGGTGAGGGCTTGGGAGAGGGCTTCCGCTTCGGTCAAGGCCGGGTTGGCCGCCACAAGCGACCCAAAACGGGCTTCGATAGCGGCAAAACGGGCTTCGAAGAAAGCGCTAACCGCCGCTTCCCCGCCGACGCTATGCAACATCTCGACCGCCGAGATCGCGAAGGAGTCGTAATCGTGGCTGAGCGCCTCCCGGCCAGCGGTGGTGGTGGCGTACTCTTTGGCGGGACGCCCGGCGCGCTCCCGGACGGCACTTGGTCGCGAACGGACGTAAATTGAACCGACTTGCTCTAGATAAGCTAGGTGGCGTCGAATCGCCGCTTCGGTTAGTGAGAACTCGTCAGCGAGCTCAGCGGCGGTAGTCCAACTGTGCTCCGCGATGTAGGTCAGCACCCGCTGCCTGGTCGAGATTTTCACAAGCTTATTCTTGCGTAATTCTTTTCTTAGCGCATCTTTTGCCGATTCGTCCCAAATACTGGTGATGAAAGACCTAGAAAGCGGTAGGGTGGAGGGGCCGGTGAGCCGCCCCCCTGCTACCCCCCGCCGTGCTTAACCTACGAATTAGGATTACTGTGACGTCACTAATCAGCTCGAAACGACCTGCCCTTTTCCTCGCAGCTAGCCTCGGTCTGCTTGCTCTGAGCGGCTGCGGACTCCAGGTGGAGGGCGGCGGTGAAGCCAACCTCGCCTTACCCCAGGCCTTGCGTGACGGCTCGGTGGCGATCTGGCCGCTCTATGTCGGCCTTGGGCTATGCCTGCTGGGCTTGCTCTTTGGCCTGGGGACCTACTCGAAGCTGAAAGGCCTACCCGTCCATCAGTCGATGAAAGAGATCTCGGAGCTGATCTACACCACCTGCAAGGCCTATCTGATCAAACAAGGCAAGTTCCTGCTGGCCTTGTGGGTCTTCATTGCCGCCGTCATCGTGGTCTATTTTGCGCTCACCGGTGTCTCGGCCTGGCAGATCGTCGTGATCATCGCCTTCTCCCTGGTCGGGATGACCGGGTCTTTCGGTGTGGCTTGGTTTGGGATCCGCATCAACACCTTCGCCAACTCGCGAACCGCCTTTGCCGCTCTCGGCGGCCAGAAATGGTCCGGCCACCAGATCCCGGCCCGCGCCGGGATGTCGATTGGCATGGTCCTGATCTCGCTCGAACTCTTGCTGATGTTGCTCATCGTCTGCTTCCTGCCGATTGACCTGGCCGGGAAGTGTTTTATCGGGTTTGCGATTGGGGAGTCGCTCGGCGCTTCCGCGCTGCGGATCGCTGGCGGGATCTTCACCAAGATTGCCGATGTCGGCGCCGATCTGATGAAGATCGTCTTCAAGATCGAAGAAGACGACCCGCGTAATCCTGGCACGATTGCCGATTGTACGGGAGACAATGCCGGTGACTCGGTCGGGCCGTCGGCCGATGGTTTCGAGACCTATGGCGTCACCGGGGTGGCCTTGATCACCTTCATCACCTTGGGGGTCGCCCAAGTCGGGGGTGTTCCAGCGAGCCTGCAAGCGATCCTCCTGGTC
>JAIRKB010000050.1 GCA_031260385.1 Propionibacteriaceae bacterium
AGCAAGATAACCTCATCACGACGACCTATCTTCAACGACGTCAACTCACCGCACCGGCCGGTCAAGGCAGTGACCAGCTCTGGCTTGGCGATCATCTCCTGTGGAACCGACCCTCGCTAGGTAACTGGCAGCCGGAGAGCGATGAAGAGATCGCGGCGGCGAGCGTACTCGATTCGCTTGTCAGGTGGCTACGCGGGGAAGGGCCGGACCCCCACTCGCTAGCGGACGCTCTCTGGGAGGCGCGGCTGGGTCTGGCGGTCAGTCAAGCCGCCCAGGGTGACCACGAAATCAGCCTCGAACGGTCTCACTGAGCGGACACCGACCCCTTAATATTAAGGAATCAAAATTTATTGTCTCGCCGAGCGGCATATCTGCCGCTGGCCATTCCCTTCCTAGTCTGCAATCGCTTAACCTATGGAATGTGAAATACCTAGATTCTCTGCCAACCTACGATCTCACGTACGACGACGTGTTCATGGTCCCGCGACGTTCGACCATCCCGTCTCGGCTTGATGTCGATGTCACCTCAACCGATGGGTTGAGTCTGCCCCTGCCCCTAATCGCCGCCAATATGACGGCCGTGACGGGTCGGCGCATGTCTGAGACTGTTGCTCGCCGTGGCGGCATCGGTATCATCCCCCAAGATATTCCCCCCGATGTCGTCGCCAAGACGATCGCTCGGGTCAAAACTGCCCATACGGTCTTCGACACTGCCATCACAGTCGGGCCGTCAGATACCGTCGGCATGGCCTTGGCCTTGCTGCCGAAACGCGCCCACGGAGTGGTGGTCGTCATCGAGGAGGACGGCGTGCCGATCGGCACCCTGTCGCGAGCCGATGGGGACGGTGTCGATCGCTT
The DNA here is from genome assembly GCA_031260385.1 of Propionibacteriaceae bacterium. GTDB lineage: Bacteria > Actinomycetota > Actinomycetes > Propionibacteriales > Propionibacteriaceae > WQYJ01. The sequence continues at coordinate 859 of JAIRKB010000050.1, forward strand.
CACCCAGGTTCACGATGTCATGAAGACCGATTTGGTCTTGGTCAGCGTGGATACCGAACCGGTCGAAGTCTTCGAGAAACTGCGCACCTCCCACCATTCGCTGGCCTTGGCTGTAGACGAGCGGGATCACTTGATTGGGGCGATGACCGAGCGCGGGGCGCTGCGTTCGACCCTCTATCCCCCGGCCTGCGACTCTTCGGGGCGGCTGAAGATTGGGGTTGCCATCGGCATCTCCGGCGATGCCTTGACTAATGCCGAAGCCGCTCTGGCCTCTGGGGCCGACACCTTGGTGTTGGATACCGCCCATGGTCACCAGGGTCGGATGATTTCGACGGTGATCCAGGTGCGGGCCTTACTCGACGACCTCGGCTGTAAGGTGCCTTTGGTGGCGGGTAATGTCGTCACTCCAGAGGGGGTTAAGGAGCTAACCGAGGCGGGGGCCAATATCCTCAAGGTCGGGGTTGGTCCGGGGGCGATGTGTACGACCCGGATGCAGACCGGTGTTGGTCGTCCCCAGTTCTCGGCGGTGTTGGAATGTGCCGAAGCGGCGAAGGAACTCGGCGCCTCAGTCTGGGCTGACGGTGGGGTTCGCCACCCCCGCGACGTCGCCCTCGCCCTGGCGGCCGGTGCCGGCGCGGTGATGATCGGTTCCTGGTTTGCTGGCACCTATGAATCACCGGGTTCCCTGATCACCACCGAGGACGGTCGAGCCTATAAGGAGTCTTTCGGCATGGCCTCGGCCCGGGCCGTACGCTCCCGGACCAAGGATCGCTCCGGCTTCGATCGGGCGCGCGCCGCGCTCTTCGAGGAAGGGATCTCGACGGCCCGGATGTTCCTGGACCGCGATCGCCCCGGTGTTGAAGACCTCATCGACTTCATCATCTCCGGGGTGCGCAGCTCCTGCACCTACGCCGGCGCCGCCTCCCTACCCGAGTTCGCCGAAAACGCCTGCATCGGCATCCAATCCAGCTCCGGCTTCAACGAGGGCCGCCCCCTGCACACGAACTGGTAGGTCTAACCGGGCGCTAACTCCAGGAATTAGGTCGGTTTCGAACCCTGTGACTAAAATCCTGGAGTTGGCGTCCTCATTTTGGCTATTTCAGGGTGCCGACTCCAGGATTTAGAGTGCTATCGGAAAAATCAGGCGGAATTCCTGGAGTTTCCACCGCAGAGTCAGGCTTACTTCCTGCCCTTGGGGCTAGGCGTTAAGCTTGAGGTGATGAATCATTGGACCCCGGCGCCAAGCGCCCAGTTCATTTCGCCGGCGCTTCCGAGCGCGGTAGGCGATCCGGCACCGTACCTTCGGAAGGTCTTTACGGTTGGTTGCGGGCTGCGTCGGGCGGTCTTGTATGTCACGGCTCTGGGGTTGGTTGAGACCCAGATCAACGGGTCTCGGGTTGGTGATGCCGTATTGTCACCGGGGTGGACGGCTTATCGGGAACGGCTTTTGGTCTGGGAGTACGATGTCAGCGCGCTGGTTCAGGAGGGTACGAATGTGCTGGGGGCGATCCTTGGTGAGGGCTGGGCGGTTGGGCCGCTCGGTTCCCGGATGGTCCGCCAGCATTATGCCGATCGGCCAGCTCTATTCGCCCAACTGGAGCTGACCTACGACGATCATCAGGATCTGGTGGTCACCGCGCCATCGTCGGCACCGAAACGGGCTCAGGACTGGCAGGTTGGCTCGGGTGGGGTTCGGGCGAACGGGCTCTACGCCGGGGAGACTTTTGACGCCCGCTTGGAGGTGCCTAATTGGGCTACCCCCGATTTTAAGCCGACCAATTGGGGCCCGGCGATCCGCTATGACTGGCCGGTCGACTGCCTCGAACTGGCGAGCGTGCCGCCGGTCCGCCGGATTGAGGAACTGCGCCCGGTCAAGATCATCACCGGCCCAGCGGGTTACCCGATCATCGACTTCGGCCAGAATATCGCGGGCTGGGTTCGGCTCAACCTGGTGGCCCCCAAGCGCGGTCGCGATATCATCATTCGCCATGCCCAAGGGCTGACACCCGACCGGACCCTCGAACGGGAGCCGAACCGGGGCGCCAAAGCGACCGACCGCTATATCGCTGCCGGGCAGCCCCAGGAGACCTGGGAGCCCCGTTTCACCTACCACGGCTTCCGCTATATCGAGGTCGAGGGCTGGCATGCCAACCCCCGCCCGGAGGATTTCACGGCGATCGTCATCCACTCCGATATGACCCGCCACGGCTGGTTTGAGTCCTCCAACCCAGCCTTGGACCGCCTCCACGCCAACACCGTCTGGTCGATGCGCTCCAACTTCGTCTCTATCCCCACCGACTCCCCCGAACGCAATGAACGTCTCGGTTGGACCGGCGATCTCAACCTCTTCGTCCCGACGGCGACCTATCTTTACGATGTCCGGGCCGTAATCGAATCCTGGTTGACCGATCTGATGATCGAGCGCGCCCGGGTCGGCAACACCCCCCGGACCGCCCCGCTCGTCGATCCCCGACCCCCCCGCCTCACCGCCCTGTGGGGCGACGCCCTAGTCAACGTGGCGTGGACCCTTTACCAGGAATACGGCGATCCCGAGATCCTGCGCCGCTGTTGGGCGGCCATGGTTTCGTACGTTGACGAGGTCGCCGGACTGCTTGACGGCGACGGCCTCTGGCGTAGTGGTTTTCAATACGGCGACTGGGGTGATCCCGACTCCCCCACCCGCGATCCCCTCAACGGTCGGACCGATAAATATCTGATCGCCCAAGCCTTCTACACCCGAACCACCGCTCAAGTCGCCCAGATCGCTGAACTGCTCGGTGAGCCTGGTGCCGAGCACTATCGGGATCTCAATTCCCTAGTCAAAGCCGGTTTCCAAGCCCGCTATGTCAGCGGCCGTGGCATCGTCGAAGGCGAAACCCCCACCGGCTACGCCCTGGCGATCTGCCTCGGCTTGCTTAGCGGCGAGCAGCAGGCCTACGCCGGCAAGCGCCTCAACTCGATCCTCGCCGGGCGCGACTACACCGCCGCCGCTGGTTTCGCGGGCACCCCCTTCCTCGCCGATGCCCTCACCCAAACCGGCCACCTAGCTGGCGCCTACAAGCTCTTCCTCCAAACAAAATACGCCTCTTTCGGCTACCCGGTCACCATGGGTGCCACCACAATCTGGGAGCGCTGGGACACCATCCGCCCCGACGGCACCCTCAACCGCCACGGCCTCACCTCGCTGAACCATTACGCCCTCGGCGCCATCACCGACTGGCTCCACCGCATCGTCGGCGGCCTCACGCTAGTGGAGCCGGGCTGGACCCAGTTCCGCATCGCCCCCCAAGTAGGCGGTAGCCTCACCCACGCCCGTACCACCCACCAAACCCCCCACGGCCCCGCCATGGTCTCCTGGCGGCTCGCCGACAACGAGATGACCCTCGAGGTCAACGTGCCAGAAGGCACCACCGCCACAGTCCACCTCCCCCTCCACCCTGAACACGAGCCCCACCTCGTCACCCCCGGCCACCACCAGTGGAGTTACCAACCCCTGACCTAGGGCGCCGGGCTACCCGCCTCGAAGATGGTAACTTCCGTCGCTTTGACCGAAAGATATACCGTTGCTCCTGGGGTCAGGTCGAGTTCGCTGGCGGCTGCCGGGGTGATCTCGGCGCTCAGAGCGAGGGCTCCGACCCGACTGTGAACCTTGACGCGGCCCGCGAACGGTTCAATTTCGGTGATCGTCCCAGCGAAGGTGTTACGGGGACTGCCGTGGGCGGCCTCGGGATAGACCGCTACTGATGTCGGAGCGAACACGGCCACGACGCTCGCGGCGGGCGTCAGGATTGGTTCTGGAGTCGTTCCGGTCAAGATGGCGTCCGGGTGGACTACAGTGCCATTCAGCCATCGCCCGGCGACGAGGTTGAGCCCGGCGATTCGGGCGGCGAACTCGCTGCGAGGACGGCTGAGAACCTGAGCGGTTGGACCTTGCTCGGTGATCCGTCCATGCTCGATGACGATCACACGGTCAGCGAGGACCAAGGCGTCTAGGACATCATGGGTAACGATGATCGCAGTGCGATTCGCCAAGACGGTTCGGAGCATCTGACGAAGGGCGGGAGCAACACCGACATCGAGGGCCGCCATCGGCTCGTCAAGCATCAGCAAGTTGGGGGTGGCGGCAAGAGCGCGGGCGACAGCGACTCGTTGAGCCTGTCCTCCGCTGAGTTGGTTCGGTTTGCGCGCGGCGAGTTCCTCGATGCCAACCTCAGCGAGCCAGCGGAGTGACTGTTCGCGGGCGAGACCGCGCGGCACCCCTTTGGCGCGCAACCCGAAGGCCACATTGTCTAGGGCACTCAGGTGTGGAAAGAGCAACGGGTCTTGGGTGAGGAGGGCAATCTGACGCTGGTGTGGCGGTAAGCCGCTGATATCTCTTCCGCCCAGCAGAACCTGCCCGGATGTTGCGCGCACTAGGCCCGCAATGACCCCGAGGGCGGTCGATTTGCCGGAGCCGTTAGGCCCGATGATCGCGAGCGTTTCCCCATCGTTGACGGTGAAGGCCAGCTCGACATCACGGGAGGCGACCGTGGCGGCGAAGTCGAGGGCGCTCATAATGCACCCCTGCGATGGCCAGCCAAGCCGATCACGGCGACGGCAACGACAACGAGAACCAGTGATAGTGCGACCGCCGCATCGGGGTCGCTCACTCGTTCAAGGTAAATCTGAATCGGCAATGTCGTCGTCGTTCCTTGGAGGGATCCGGCGAAGGTGATGGTCGCCCCGAACTCGCCTAGGCAGCGGGCGAACGCTAGGACAGCGCCACTAACCACCCCGGGGAAGACTAATGGCAGCGTGATGCGCCGGAACACCATCGTCGGGGGCGCGCCGAGGGTGGCGGCGACGACCTCGTACTGTTGGCCCGCTGTGCGGAGCGCGCCTTCCAGCGAAATGACAAGGAACGGCAAGGCGACGAACGTCTGCGCCAGGACGACGGCGACTGAGGTGAATGCGATCTCGACTCCGAGCACCTCGAGGGTGCGCCCAAGCAAACCCCGGCGACCGAAGGTGTATAGCAACGCGATACCGCTGACCACGGGCGGGATAACGAGCGGGAGCAGTACGAGCGAGCGGACAAGGCCCTGACCGGGGAACTGGGTGCGTGCCAGCACGACGGCCATCGGCACGCCGACGATGATGCATAACATCGTGCTCGTTGCGCTGGTACGCAAGGACAGCCACAGCGCGTCTAGGGCCGCTTGCGAAGTGATGAGGCTGGCGAAGTTACCCCAGTCGACGCGGGTGACCATCGCCAACAAGGGCAGCCCGACGAAAGCAGCGCCGAGGGCGGCCGGCACCATCAGCCAGCGGGGGAACCCGACGCCTTTTACGAGGGATGCGTTTGTTGCCATGACGTTACGGTTCGCCGAATCCGGCATCAGCCAGAACCTGGTGTCCTGAGTCACCGAGCAGGTAAGCAACGAATGCCTGGGCCAAGTCGGGGTTCTTGGAGCCTTTGATCACCGCGATGGGATAGGTGTTGACGGCCCCTGACGCTTCGGGGAACTTGATCCCCTTGACGGAACCTCCCCCGCCCTTGACATCGGTCAGATATACCACCCCCGCATCGGCTTCGCCGGAAGACACCTTGCCGAGCACATCGGTCACACTCTGTTCGAGGCTCACCGGATTGAGCATGAGCCCTGCAGCGTCGGCGACCTGCTTGGTGGCGGCGCCACAGGGCACTTCGGGGGCGCAGATGACGAGCTTGATGCCGGGCTTGGCTAGGTCCGCGAAGGAGGTGATATTCGCCGGATTATCCGGCGGGACCACGATCTCCAAGGTGTTTGTGGCGAAGTTTTGGCGGCCCAGAGCGGCGTCACCGAGCTTGTCCATGTTGTTGGTATCAGCGGACGCGAACACATCGACTGGCGCACCCTGCTGAATCTGGGTGACAAGAGTCGCCGAACCATCAAAGCTGAACCTCACAGTAGTGCCCGGGTTGGCGGCCTCGAACTGCTGGCCCAACATGGTGAAGGTGGTTTTGAGTGATGCCGCAGCGAACACCGTCAGTTTGCCGCTGAGCGCGGAAGTTGCGCTCGTCGCGGGTGTGTGGGCGGTTGGTGAACTGGGGCCGACGAGCCCACACCCTGCGAGGGCTAGGGTAGCCGCGACGGCAACGACCCTAGCGCGGGACCGTCCGCCAAGGCCGGGCGTGGGGCAGAACCTCAGCATTTCATTGACCACCTTAGTTCTTCGCGAAGCGCCCGAATTCTGTCTATGTCGCTAGTATACGATCATTGCTCGAGTCAGGCGGCTCAGGCACCATCCATCGAGCCAAGACCAGGTGTCTAGCAATTGGTCTCGCTCTCGCTCCGGTTCGTCCGCTTCCGTCAATCGAGATAACCGACTAGGGTTAGCATCAAACGTGCCCGGACTAACGCGGAGGGGGCAGGGGATGGATTACACCTTGATGCATAAGGACATCGCAGTCCTAGACATGCAAACCGATTCGGCGGGGCTTGTCGTGAAAGTCCTTGACACGGGGGACCTCGGCCACCTTCCCCCCGGCATCCCAATCATCGACGGTGTCCCCGAGCGGCGCGCCCTTAACGATTGGTGGACCACCCGGGCGATCCCCACCAGCCGGATGGGTATTTACCACGCCTTGCGCCGCCTTCACATCGCCTCGCCAACCCTGTTGCTTGAAAAGGCCTATGGCCTGAGCCTGTCCGATCACTATTGGATTCACCCGTTTGAGTCCGAGACCACCCTCACTTGGCGGAGGATCAACTTCTTTGACAACGATTTCTCGCCCGAGATGGGCAATGTCCTTTTCGGCGCTGAGCCCAGCGAGGAACCAAACCTCGTCTCCCCCGACAACACCACCGAAGGATTCTTGAGGAAGAAGTGGATCATCACCGACGGCCAACGCACCCTGATGAAGTCGGGTAGTGGCGTCTTCCAACAGGAACCCTTCAACGAGCTGATTGCCTCCGCGCTGATGCGCCGTCTCGGGATCAGCCACGTCGCGTACCGCCTAACCTTTGACGACGGCAGACCGTACGCTTTATGCGAGAACATGGTGACCACCAACACTGAACTCGTCCCCGCGCTGGGGATCCTCAAGACCATTAAACAGCCGAACCAACGCGGCTTGTTCGATCATTTTCTGGACTGTTGCGAGGCCTTGGGCATCAGGCGCGCCCGTCGCAGCTTGTACGAACTGTTGGTGGTGGACTACATCATCGCCAATGAGAATCGACACTGGGGCAACTTCGGGTTGCTGCGCGATCCTGACACCTTGGAATGGCACGGCCCGGCCCCGATCTGGGGCTCCGGTACCTCCCTGTGGTATAACACCGGGCGGATCGGCCCATCCGCTGGCTGCAAGCCTTTCCGAACCAAACATGGCGATCAAGTCAGGTTGGTCGAGGACTTCTCCTGGTTCGATATGGAGTCCCTTGATGGCTTCGAGCAAGAGATCATCGAGATTCTGGGCGTCTCCGAGGACATCGATGAACCCCGCCGCCTGGCAATCGCGGCCTCGACACTTAAGCGAGCCCGAAGAATTGCTCGCCTCGCCGCTGGCTAATCCGATAAGCTATCTCCTCTACCCGCTACCGACCCGCTAACCACCCGGAAAGGTTTACAACGGATGGCAGTGCTCTGGCTCGTTCTTGGTTTAGTCGCCCTTGTTGGCGGTGCGGAAGTCGTGGTCAAGTTTGGAACCCAGTTCGCCCGTCGGCTCCATATCTCCCCGATCATCATCGGTTTGACGGTGGTTTCGATTGGTACGTCCGCTCCCGAACTCGCCGTTGGCATCGATGCGATGTTGCGCAGTCAAGGCAATCTTGTGCTCGGCAATATCGTCGGCACCAATATCGTCAATCTCTTCTTGATCCTCGGTTTATCGGCGGCGATCCGCCCGATCATCATCCGCCGCTCCACCCTCAAGCTAGACCTGCCAGCGATGATTGGGGCCTCGATCCTGCTCTGGCTGCTGACACTGAACGGCTTCCTCTACACCTGGACCGGTCTAGTCCTGATCATTCCGGGCGCCATCTATATGTGGCGGGTGGTGGCGACCGCTAAGACCCGCGAGCAGGTTGTGGTCGCCGAGGACGACGACCCGCCGCCGCCACCCGGGGTGAAATGGGGTCTGTTGGAGGTCGCTCTGCTGGTGGTCGGGATTGCCGTTATCGTCGTGGGTGCCGACTGGCTGGTTAGCGGCGCGGTGGCGATCGCGACCGCTCTTGGGGTCTCCGACACCATCATTGGCCTGACGATTGTGGCGATTGGCACCTCGGCTCCCGAGTTAGCGACGACCATCATGGCTACCATCCGCGGCAAACGCGCCATCGCGATCGGCAACCTGCTTGGTTCCTCCACCCTGAACTTAACCTTTATCCTGGGCATCTCGCTGCTTTTCGGCCCACATGCCGTTGCCGTTGACCGCTCCCTGATCACGATCAATCTGCCGATCATGGTCGCGGTCGCTGTGTTATGTATCCCCATCTTCGTCAGTTCGAAGAAGATCAGCCGCTGGGAGGGCGTGCTGATGGTCAGCTCCTATTTGGTTTATTTGACCTATCTGATTATCTCGGCATAATCGACCGGCGTGGGGGCGACCTGGTAGAAAGGGGCGCTATCGGGGGTGAAGAAAGACCGGGAAGCGGGCAACCAGATCACGATGATCGCCGCCACCATGATCAGGCAGGGTAGGGCTAAGGTCGGGCTTAAAAAGACCCCCGCAAGGTTGGCTAGCCCCAAGAGCGCAAACAAGACGGTGTAGACGATTCGCGACCAGGGCTTGCGGGTCAAGAGTAGGCCGGTGGCGATCCCAGCGATGGCGGCGAAGACGAATAGCGGCACAACTAGGACTAATAGCAGGGGTGCCATGGTGTCGAGATTGGGCGGGGTCGCCACAATTACCGAGGCATACATCATGATCGACCCGACACCGGCGACAAGCGCGCCGCCAACCAGCATCCACGAACCAATGAACAAGGCTTTCATCACCGTCGGCCAAGGCGTGCGCGCTGGGGCAATGGCTTGGTCTACTCCGTATTCCATACAAGCAGCCTACGCCCCGTACGAAAAAAAGATAGCTTGCCACACATTAGGGGGTGGGGTTTTCGGCATCGTAGCGAAGAAACTCCGGGGTTAGCCGGGTCAAGCCGACGGTGGCCCCGATACAGGCCAGGCCACCGATGAGGGGAGTCAGGCCGAGGGCGAGTGGGCTGATCGCGCTCAGGCCCCGACTGAGACCACCGGACAGGACCCGCCCCAGGTTCGGTCCCCCGGCGACCGTGACGATGAAGACACCCTGGAGGCGACCGCGTAGCTCATCGGGGGTGGCGACCTGGAGGATGGGGTTGCGGTAAACCGATGAAACAGCGTCGCAGGCCCCGGCGAAGGCCAAGCAGACCCCCGAGGCAAGTAGGGCCCAGAGGATAACGGCGTCCGGGCTAGTTCGACCAACACAGACCAAGACGACACCGAAGCCGAAGATGCCAAGCCCCCAACCGGCGACCATCCAGATGATGACGCGCCCCTGGCGGCGGACGCGGCCGAGCGGGCCGGAAAAGATTAGGGCCACCACCGAGCCGAGGGCGACGAAGCCCGCCAACCAACCAGCGGTCGCCTCCCCACCGCCGATCATCTCTTGGGCGACGGCCGGGTAGAGGGCAATCGGCTGGGCGAGTACCATCGCCGCCAGATCGATAAAGAAGGTCATCCGGACATTCGGTCTCCTCCCCAGGAACCGGAAACCGTCAATCACCGACCGCCAAACCCGCGTCGGCCCTGCCCCACCGCCAACTGCCTGTTCCGGGAGAACCGATGGCAGCCGCCAAACCGAATAGAAAGCCGCCGTGAAGGTGATGACATCGATGGTGTAAGCGATCTTGTAGCCGAACCCCGCCACCAGGACCGCGCCGAGCACCGGGCCGACCATCATCGCGATCGTCCACATCGAGGCAAATAGGGCATTGGCGGCGGGCAGGAGGGTACGGTCGACCAGGCGCGGCACGATCGCCCCCCGCGTCGGATCATTCACCGCCGCCGCCGCGGAGTAGATCACTGTCAGACCATAGAGCAGCCAAACACTATCCGCCTGTAGCCAAGCACTAAGGGCCAGACCCCCCGTCGCCACCCACATCACGCTAGAGGCGACCAAGGCGACCTTCCGCCGGTCATACCGGTCAGCAATCGACCCACCGTACAACCCCATCACAACAAGCGGAACCAGAATAAAAACCCCCAACAACCCAACCATAAAGGTCGAGCGAGTCAAGGCATAGATCTGCAGGGCGACTGCCATGGTCGTAAACTGCGACCCAATCGCCGCCACTCCCTGCCCCCACCACAGCCGCCGAAACGCCGCCGAGCGCCTCAGCGGCGTAATATCCACAAGCAACCTAGCCATTGCTTGCTTATCCTAGCCCCGCCCCCCCTCCCCCCGACACCCAACACCCAGATCCTCCCCTCCCCTCCCCCCTTCCCACCCGCGAATGTCCAGTTAGGGCACATTTCCACCCGCCAAAACGTTCCCCAACTCGACATTCGCGGATTTGTTGGGGTGGAGGTCAGCACTGACCTTTATCAGGGTGAGGTACGCCAAGTAGTATATGCACATTACTACCGGGATGGTAGTGTTATGCATATGAGAGAGGTGATGCGTGTCGGACGACTTCCGATGGAAATCACTCGCGCTCCGATGCGGGCCGTACGTCCAGTGATGTTACGGGATTTGTACGCGAACCCAGAGAAGGAACTCGTCCGGCTACGCGCCAATGGATT